>JADGQP010000060.1 GCA_017881705.1 Christensenellaceae bacterium | reverse complement strand
GCGGGGTTGCTTTGGTAGCCATCAAAAAAGTGTTCCGCGTCGAAAATCACTTCCCGACTGTTCGCCTTTAAAAACCGCACCGTATCCGTTACCAGGCGCAGGTTTTCGGTAAGCGTCGTATTAAGCACCTGCGTAACGTGCAGATCCCACGCCTTGCCGAAGATGGATACGTTGTGCGTGCCCGCGGAAAGCAGGGAGAGTACGTTCGGGTCGTCCTCGGGCGCTGCGCCTTTGCGGCAGGTGCTGCCAAAGGCGCAAAGTGTCGCGTTGTGAAGTTTTTGCTCCTTCACGCGCCGAAAAAAGTCGATATTTTTTGGGTTGGAACCGGGGTTGCCTGCCTCGATGTAATCCACGCCGAACTCGTCCAGCGCGCGCACGATGCTGAGCTTATCCCCCACCGAGAAGGAGATGCCCTCGCCTTGCGCCCCGTCGCGCAGGGTGCTGTCGAAAATTTCTAGTTTCGTCATGTGCCACCTCATCTGTCGGTCTGCGCTGCGCGTGCCGCGCGGGCGCTTACAGCTTGTTCATGCCGTTGATATATGCCAGAACGCTCGCCTCAATCACGTCCGTGGACAGGCCGCGGCCTGTTACCACACGGTCGCCGCAGCGGATTTTCACAATCGCTTCGCCCTGCGCATCCTTGCCTTCGGAAATGGTTTGGATGGCGTAATCGTCCAGCGAATGCGGCGGCGCGGGAATCAGTTTGTCCACGGCGTTGAATACCGCGTCCACAGGGCCGTCGCCCATGGCGACTTCTTCGGTGCGCTCACCGTTGCAAAGCACGCTCACCACGGCGTTGGAGGTAACGTAGTTGCCACTGTTGACGGTGAAACGTTCCAACTTATACCCCGTCTTGGCGCTTTCGGCGGACAGGCGGTGCACCGCCAGCGCTTCCAGGTCAAAATCCGTAATAGTCTTTTTACGGTCGCACAAATCCTTAAACCGATCGAAAAGCTGATCCAGTTCGGCCTTCTCCAGCGTGTAGCCAAGCGCGTTCAGGCGCTCCTCCACCGCGTGGCGGCCGCTGTGTTTGCCCAGCACCATACGGT
The DNA here is from genome assembly GCA_017881705.1 of Christensenellaceae bacterium. Lineage (GTDB taxonomy): Bacteria > Bacillota > Clostridia > Christensenellales > Aristaeellaceae > CAXXOK01. Next base: position 4,663 of record JADGQP010000060.1, on the reverse strand, counting down.
TTTGCATAAGCCCTATGGATTCGGGCGTCATAATTTCGTAGGTGGCGCGGTTAGCCATTACACCGTGCTGGTGAATGCCCGCTTCGTGCGCGAAAGCGTTCTGCCCCACCACCGCCTTGTTGATAGGCGCGTTCACGCCCAGAATGCTGTACACCATGCGGCTGACCGGCGAAATACGCGTGGTATCCACGTTGCAGACGATCGGGTACAGATCCGGGCGGGTGTGCATGGCCATTACCAGTTCTTCCAGCGCCGCGTTGCCCGCGCGCTCGCCGATGCCGTTGATGGTGCATTCCACCTGACTCGCCCCGGCCATAACCGCCGCAAGGGAATTGGCCACCGCCAACCCCAGGTCGTTGTGGCAATGAACGGACAGGGTCACCGTGTCGCAGTTTTCCACATTCTCTTTGAGATAGCGGATTGTTTTCGCCATTTCGGCGGGCGTGGCGTAGCCTACGGTATCGGGGATATTCACCACTTTCGCGCCCGCGCGGATGGCGCGATCCACCGCCTTAGCCAGAAACGCCGGGTCGGAGCGCATGGCGTCCTCGGCGGAAAACTCCACTTCGGGCGCGAGGTTGCGCGCGTAGGCGACCATGTCGCTGATAGCGTCCAGCACTTCCTGCTCACTCATTTTCAGCTTGTACTGCATGTGTGTGGGCGACGTGGCCAAAAACGTGTGAATCAGCGGGTATTTCGCGCCTTTAACCGCCTCCCACGCGGCGTCGATGTCCTTTTGGGTGGCGCGGGCAAGGCTTGCGACGGCGCAGTTTTTAAGCGTTTTAGCGATCGTCTGCACCGAGTTGAAATCCCCCTGGGAGGCAATGGCAAAGCCTGCCTCAATTACGTCCACCTTCATGCGCTCCAGCGCCTGCGCGATCTCAATTTTCTCCGCCAGGTCCATGCTGCAGCCCGGGGCCTGTTCCCCATCACGCAGCGTGGTATCGAAAATGCGAACGGATTGCATTCGGATTTCGCTTCCTTTCATGGCCGCATTCCGCGAACCGGAGCATTTTTACGACGGTCAGCCGAAGCCTGCTTCGGGCTTATTCCTTGAACACCGCGCCTTGATCCGCCGAAGATACCTGTTTGGCATAGCGTTTCAGGTAGCCAGTGAGTTCCGGCCTTTGCGGCGGCGTAAACGCCGCGCGGCGGCGGTCGATCTCCTCCGTTGGCACACGCAGGTGCAGCCGCTTGTGGGGAATGTCGATGTCGATCACATCCCCGTCCTCCACCAGCGCGATTAGCCCGCCTGCCGCGGCTTCGGGGGATACGTGCCCGATGGCCGCACCGCGCGTTGCGCCGGAAAAGCGCCCATCGGTAATCAGCGCCACGCTTTTATCCAGCCCCATGCCGGCGATGGCGGAAGTGGGGCTGAGCATCTCGCGCATGCCTGGGCCGCCCGCGGGGCCTTCGTAGCGGATTACCACCACGTCGCCCTCGCGGATCTGGCCTTCGTAGATGGCAGCAACCGCGGCTTCTTCGCCGTTAAACACGCGCGCGGGGCCTGTGTGGGTCTGCATTTCCGGCTCTACGGCGCTTTGTTTTACCACCGCGCCGTTCTCGCAGAGGTTGCCGAACATCACCGCCAGCCCGCCCACAGGTGCGTATGCCGTGGCCTTGTCGCGGATGACCGTTTTGTCGGTAACAGTTACGCCTTCCAGATTTTTCGCCACCGTATCGCCGGTAACGGTGAGGCATTCGCCATGGATCAGCCCCAGCTTTTGCAGTTCGCCCATCACGGCAGGGATGCCGCCTGCGGCGTTCAAGTCCTGCACGTGGTGCTTGCCCGCGGGCGCGAGCTTGCACAAGTTGGGGGTTTTTTGGCTTGCTTCGTTAATTTTCGCAAGGGAAAAGGGCACGCCCGCCTCGTGGGCAATCGCCGCGAGGTGCAGGGCGGTGTTGGTGGAGCAACCCAGCGCCATATCCACCATCAGCGCGCTTTCAATGGATTTGTCCGTGAGGATGTCCAGCGCGCGCAGGTTTTTTTGGTACAGCTCCATAACCTTCACACCGGCGTCTTTGGCCAAGCGAATGCGCGCCGCGTAGGGCGCGGGCACCGTGCCATTGCCCGGCAGCGCCAGGCCGACCGCCTCGGTAAGGCAGTTCATGGAGTTGGCGGTGAACATGCCGGAGCACGAACCGCAGGTGGGGCAGGCCTCGTTTTCCGCGCACGCCAGTTCCTCGGTGCCGATTTTACCAGCCATGTACGCGCCCACCGCCTCAAAGGCGCTGTTAAGGTCCTTGCCGTTCAGCGACAGCATCGGCCCGCCGGATACGAACACGCAGGGCAGGTTCAGCCGCGCCGCCGCCATGAGCATACCGGGCACGATTTTGTCGCAGTTGGGTATGAACACCAGCGCGTCAAACGCATGGGCGCGCGCCATGCACTCCACGCTGTCGGCGATCAGCTCGCGTGTGCACAGGGAGTAGCGCATGCCTTCGTGCCCCATGGCAATGCCGTCGCACACCGCGATGGTGTTAAACTCAAAGGGCGTGCCCCCGGCCATCAGCACCCCGTCCTTTACGGCGCGGGCAATTTGATTAAGGTGCGTATGCCCGGGCACGATTTCGCTGAACGAGTTCACAATGCCCACGAAGGGTTTCGCCAGCTGCGCGTCGGTATAGCCGCAGGCTTTGAGCAGCGAGCGGTGGGGTGCGCGCTCGGGCCCGGTTTTTACGGCGTCGGAACGGCTCATTTGTTTTCCTCCACGGGTTTTTGCCAGCTCATCTTCGCGCGCAGTTCGGCGCCCGTTTTTTCCAGCAGGCTGTTTTGCGCGGCCCTGCGCATAGCGTTGAAGTAGGGGCGGTTAGCCTGGTTTTCCAAAATCCAGTTACGCGCGAACGTGCCGTTTTGAATCTCGGTGAGTACTTTCTTCATTTCCTTTTTGGTTTCCTCCGTGATAATGCGCTGTCCGGTGGTATAATCCCCGTATTCGGCTGTGTCGGAAATGGAGTAGCGCATAAAGTTCATGCCGCCCGAGATCACCAGGTCGATAATCAGCTTCATCTCGTGCACGCACTCGAAATAGGCGTTTTCCGGCTGATAGCCCGCCTCCACCAGCGTATCGAAGCCAGCCTTCATCAGCGCCGTCACGCCGCCGCAAAGCACCGCCTGCTCGCCGAACAGGTCGGTTTCCGTTTCCTCGCGGAAGGTGGTTTCCAGCACGCCCGCGCGCGCGCCGCCGATGCCCGCCGCGTAGGCCAGCGCAATGCCTTTGGCGTCCCCGCGCGGATCCTGGTGCACGGCGATCAGGTCCGGCACGCCCTTGCCCTCCAGGTATTGGCTGCGCACAGTGTGCCCCGGGCCTTTAGGCGCAATCATAATGACCGCCACATCCTGAGGTACGACGACCTGGCCGAAGTGAATGTTGAAACCGTGAGCGAACGCGAGCGTTTTGCCCGCCGTAAGCGCGGGCGCGATATCTTTTTGGTACAGCGCCGCCTGCTTTTCGTCGTTCACCAGCACCATAATCACATCGCAGGCCGCCACCGCGTCGCGCGTGAGCATCACAGGCAGGCCAGCCTTTTTGGCGGCCTCGGCGGACTTGGAACCTTCGTAAAGCCCAATGGTCACGTTAAAGCCGCTGTCCCGCAGGTTGAGCGCGTGCGCGTGTCCCTGGCTGCCGTAGCCGATCACCGCGATTTTTTTACCCTCGAGATACTTCCTGTCACAATCCTTTTCGTAATACATGGTTGCCATAGCTTTATTCCTCCTCGTTTTTTGTAAGTACGTAATCGCCGCGTCCCACCGCCGTTACGCCAGTGCGGCAGACTTCGATGATGCCCAGCGGTTCCAGGAACGCGATAAACGCGTTCAGCTTGGCGTGTTCCCCGGTCAGTTCCATGGTCATGGTGGTCGGGGCAAGGTCGATCACCTTTGCGCGAAACACCGTAACCGCGTCCAGCGCCTGACCGCGCGTGTCCGGCATGGCCCGCACCTTAACCAGCAGCAGTTCCCGCGCCACGATGCGCGGCAGGTCCATCGCCTCCACCACCAGTACGTCGTGCAGTTTTTCCAGCTGATGCAGCAGCTGGTCGCGCACGTACTCGTCCCCCGCTGCCTGGATGGTCATACGGGACACGCGCGGATCCTGCGTTTCCCCGACGGATAGGCTGTCGATGTTGAACCCCCGCCGGGCAAACAGGCCCGAGATGCGCGTAAGTACGCCGGATTCGTTGTTGACCAGCAGGGAAAGGATCAACCGGCCGTTTTCCATACGTTTACCCCCTTAAGATCATGTCCTGCACGGTTCCGTTAGGCGGTATCATGGGCAGCACCATCTCGTCGCGGTCGATGCGCACATCCACCACCACAGGCCCGGGCAGGGAGAACGCCTTGTCCAGCACAGCGTCCATCTTGTCCAGCGTTTCCAGCCGAAGCCCGCGCGCGCCGAACGCCTGCGCCAGCAGGCAGAAATCCGTAGGCCGGTTGAGCGTGGTGTTGGAATAGCGTTTGCCAAAAAACATCGTCTGCCATTGCCGCACCATGCCCAAGACGCTATTGTTGAGCACCAGCACGATCAGCGGCAGCTGGTTGGCTACGGCGGTGGCCAGCTCGTTGAGGTTCATGTGGAAACTGCCATCGCTGGTAACCAGCACCGTTTTTTTAAGCCCCGTGCCGATACACGCGCCCATGGCCGCGCCCATGCCGAAGCCCATG
>JADGQP010000059.1 GCA_017881705.1 Christensenellaceae bacterium | reverse complement strand
GCGTTATCTGCACCTGGGCACCGGCAATTACCACGACGGCACCGTGAGGCTTTATACCGACCTGGGACTATTCACCGCCGACCCACAACTGGGTGAGAACGCGGCAAGATTTTTTTACGATCTGGAGGGCGACGACCTCTCCTTTTCCTCCCCGGAGCTTGCGGCGGCGCCGACGCGCCTGAAGGCGCGGCTTCTGGAATTGATCGGTCGGGAAAAAGCCAAAGCGCTGGCGGGTCTGCCGTCGGGGATCACGGCGAAGATGAACTCACTTTTAGACACGCAGGTAATCGAGACGCTTTACAGCGCAAGCAACGCGGGCGTGCCTGTGGAGTTGATCGTCCGCGGCATTTGTACGCTGATCCCCGGGGTGCCCGGCATGAGCGAGAATATTCACGTTACTTCCATCGTAGGCCGCTACCTGGAACACGCACGCATTTTCCGCTTTGAAAACGGCGGCCAGCCGGAAACCTACCTTTCCTCCGCGGATTGGATGCCCCGCAACCTCGTAAAGCGCGTGGAGCTGATGTTCCCGCTCAAGGACGAGGCATGTAAAAACGCGGTGGATCAGCTTCTGGCGCTGCAGCTTATGGATAACCGGAAAAGCTGGAGCCTGCGCCGCGACGGCGAATACCAGCGAAAGCAGCGCGACGGCGCCGCGCCGGTAAACGCGCAGGAGATTCTGCTTAATGATGTACAGGCCGTATTTTCAGGCCTATGGTTTACCCAACGTCAAACGGTCGGCGCACAGGCGCGGGCCGAGGGAGAGGCGGAGCCGTCATGAACTGGAAAGAGCGTCGCGAGCGCGCCCGCGAGGATGAGGCGGCGGTACTGGCGCGGGATCCCGCCGCAAAGAGCCTTTTAGAGGTGCGGCTGTGCTACCCGGGCCTGAAAGCATTAAAATCGCATCGCTTCGCCAACGCGTTGTTTCACCGCGGGTATGTGCTGCTAGCCCGCGTCGTAAGCCAGCGCGCCAGGCACCGTACGGGGATCGAAATCCATCCGGCCGCCGAAATCGGCCGGCGTGTGTTTATCGACCATGGTGAGGGTGTGGTAATCGGTGAAACCACGGTAATCGGCGACGACGTGACGATTTACCAGGGCGTAACGCTCGGCGGTACCGGCAAGGACGTAGGCAAGCGTCACCCCACCGTCGGCAACGGCGTTACCATCGGCGCGGGCGCGAAGGTGCTTGGGCCTATCACCATCGGCGACCACAGCAAGGTTGGCGCGGGCGCGATCGTTTTAAAGGATGTACCGCCGGATTGCACGGTCGTGGGCAACCCGGGCCGGATCGTGAAGAAAAAGCAGCCGGAAACCGGCGTGGATCTGGATCAGATCCATCTGCCGGATCCGATGCTGGATCGGATGGAAGCGCTGTACGCGCGGCTGTCGCATATGGAAACCTGCCTGGCCAGGCACGCCAAACGGCTTGGCTGCGAAGAGGAAGAAGAACAACCGACGGACGCGCAGCCCAATCGATGTTCCGGCGACTGTTCCACCTGCCCCGACGCATTACCGGCCATGAAGGAGGATCCGTATGCAGATTTATAATAGTCTAACCCGGAAAAAGGAAGATTTCGTACCCATTACCCCCGGCAAGGTGCGCATGTATACTTGCGGCCCGACTGTTTATAATTTTTTCCACATCGGCAATGCGCGCCCGTTCATTATCTTTGATGTGCTGCGCCGCTATTTCGAGTTTCGCGGGTACGAGGTAACGTTCGTACAGAACTTCACCGATATCGACGATCGGATGATTACCCGCGCCAACGAGGAAGGTATTACCGTTTCGCAGCTGGCCGATCGTTTTATCGCCGAGTATTTCACCGACGCTAAGGCTTTGGGCATACGCCCCGCCACAGTGCATCCGCGGGCGACCGAACATATCCCCCAGATTACCAAGTTGATTCAAAAGCTGGTCGATAACGGCCTGGCTTATTGCGTCAACGGCGATGTGTATTACCGTGTGCGCTCTTTTCCGCGCTACGGCTGCCTGTGCGGCCAGAAACTGGACGATCTGGAAAGCGGCGCGCGCGTGGACGTGGACGAAAGCAAGGAAGACCCGCTGGACTTTGCGCTGTGGAAGGCGCAAAAACCCGGCGAGCCCGCTTGGGACAGCCCCTGGGGCAAGGGCCGCCCGGGCTGGCACATCGAGTGCTCAGCCATGAGCATGGCCTACCTTGGCGAAACGTTCGATATCCACGCCGGCGGAAAAGACCTGTTGTTTCCACATCATGAAAACGAAATCGCGCAAAGCGAAGGAGCAACCGGCAAACCGTACGTGCATTATTGGATGCACAACGGTTTTATCAACATCGACAACGAAAAAATGAGCAAGTCCAAAGGCAACTTTTTTACCGTTCGGGATATCGCCAAGGAGTACGATCTGGAGGCTGTGCGCATGTTCATGCTCTCGGCGCAGTATCGCAGCCCCGTGAATTTCAGCCGCGACCTGATCGCCCAGGCGAAAAGCAGCCTGGAGCGCCTTTATGGCGCGCGCGACCACCTGGATTTTCTGGAAAGCGGCGCAATCGACCGCTCGCCCGACGGCGAAGAACGCGTCGTGATGGATGCGGCTGACCGTTCGCTTGCCAAGTTTATCGACGCCATGGACGACGATCTGAACACCGCCGACGCGCTGGCCGCGCTGTTCGAGCTGGCGCGCGAGGTGTTCCGGCTTACGCAGGTCGCCGCAAGCCTGGAAGCGGTCCAGTACATAAAAGCGCAGATGCTGCGTATGACCGGCGTTTTGGGGCTGCTGGTAAAACAGGCCGACGACCTGACTAACGAAGTGCGCGCCTGGGTGGCGGAACGCGAGCAAGCGCGCGCCGAGAAGAACTGGAAACGCAGCGACGAACTGCGCGACCAAATCAAAGCCGCAGGATACACGCTGGAGGATACGCCCGCCGGGCAGAAAGTACACATGCTCGGCCGCTGAATCTCGCGGAAAAAATGCGCGGGCGGTTTATCGACCCTCCAACGGCTGAAAGGAAGCGACAGGTATGCGCCGACTGTTAGCGCGGGCTAAACTGCGAACAGCCGCTTGCGTTACATTGGCGGCGCTATCGCTTCTTGCCTGCACGTGGCTTATGGCCTCACACTGGCAAGCGAACTCGTTCAGCCGGAGCATCGCCATAACGGCGCGCGGCGCAGCGGAAAGCATCACGGCAGCGGCGGCGTGGCCAACGGGAACCGTGAACGTCAATACCGCCGACCTGAAAACGCTTTGCGAGCTTAACGCAGTTGGCCCCGTGACCGCGCAGGCGATTCTCGACGAACGGGCGGCGCGCGGCCCGTTCGATTATCCCGAGGATTTGCTGATGGTCAAGGGCATCGGTGAAAAAACCCTTGCCAAATTCTACGCTCAACTGGATTTTTCTGCGCGGGTCGCCGCGCGGTAAGCCCATTTTTCCCAAGCAGTAGGAGGCACCGTCGCATGTACCAGCGGTATGTCAAGCGCGGGTTGGATCTCGTTATCTCCGCGCTGGCGCTCGTGGCGCTGAGCCCCTTGTTTGCGCTCATCGCGCTGTGGGTGAAGCTGGATTCGCGGGGGCCGGTGTTTTTTCGGCAAAAGCGGGTCGGCCGCGATAAGGTTCTGTTTGAAATTCTCAAATTCCGCACCATGCGCACCGACGCCCCCCACAACGTGCCCACCCACCAACTGAGCAACGCCGGCAGCTACATCACGCGATGCGGCCGGTTTTTACGCAAAACCAGCCTGGACGAGCTGCCGCAGCTTTTCAATATTCTGCTGGGTCAAATGTCCCTGGTCGGCCCGCGGCCCGCGCTGTGGAACCAGGATGATCTGATCGCCTGGCGCGACCGGTACAGCGCCAACAGCGTGTTGCCCGGGTTGAGTGGTTGGGCGCAGGTGAACGGCCGCGACGAGCTGTCCATCGAAAAAAAGGCGCTGCGCGACGGAGAATACGCCCAAAATGTCAGCTTTCCGCTGGATGTGAAATGCGTGGCGCTGACGCTTATAAAGGTGTTCAATCGGGAAGGCATCGCGGAAGGCCGCGAGGGCAGGCATTACGCCGCCCGTCGGATGGAGGACAAGCCATGAAGCGGGTGCTGATCGCGGGTTCGGGCAGCTATATCGGGCAGCGCCTGGCTGCGTGGCTGGAGCGTTATCCGCAGCGCTTTGAAACGCAGACCCTCAGCCTGCGCGGGGAAGCCTGGAAAACCTTCGATTTCAGCGGGTTCGACGCAGTGGTTCAGGTGGCTGGGCTGGCGCACCGCAGGGAAACGCCGCAGGACGCGCCGCTTTACGATGCGGTAAACCATACGCTGGCCGTGCAGGTCGCCCAAGCCGCCAAAGTAGCGGGGGTTGGGCAGTTCGTTTTTTTCAGCTCCATGAGCGTTTACGGGCTCACCGTGGGGCGCGTGCACGCGCACACCAAACCCAACCCCAAAACCGCCTACGGAAAGAGCAAACTCGCCGCGGAACGCGATCTGAACGTTCTGGCGGACGGCGCTTTTCATATCGCCACGCTTCGCCCGCCGATGGTATACGGCCAGGGCTGCCGCGGCAATTACCCGCGGCTGTCGGCGCTGGTACGCCGCCTACCTGTTTTTCCACGTGTGCGAAACGAGCGCAGCATGCTTTATATCGACACGCTCTGCGCCTTTTTACAGGCGCTGCTGGAAAGCGGAGAAGGCGGCTTGTATTTTCCGCAAAACCGTTCCTACGTTTACACAAACGAGTTGGCCCGGCAGATCGCGCTGGCGCACGGCAAGCGGCTCTGGCAGCCCGCCGGGCTGGGTTGGATGCTGACGGCGCTTTCGCGGCACGTGGAAACCGTGGGCAAGGTATTCGGCACCCTCACCTACGACCAATCCATTAGCGACGCGTTCCGTCCCGCCGAAGAAACGGCTTTTGCGGACAGCGTACGCTTAACGGAGGACGAACCGTGAAAAAGAAAGTGCTGTTTGTCGCCACGGTGCTGCGCGGGCACCTGTTGGTATTCCACCTGCCCTACATGCGCTGGTTTCAGCAGCAGGGGTACGAGGTGCATTGCTGCGCGCGCAACGACACCGAAGAACAAAACCCCGTCGTGCCCTATTGCGACCGTTATATCGACATTCCTTTTAAACGCTCACCTTTCAGCGCCGGTAACCGCGCGGCGTACCGCAAGCTGAAAGCGCTGGTGGACGCAGAAGACTACGCGCTGGTGCACTGCCACACGCCCATGGGCGGAGCGCTCGCACGGCTCGCGGCTCGCGGCGCACGCAAGCGCGGCACGCGCGTTGCTTACACGGCGCACGGTTTTCATTTTTACAAGGGCGCTTCGCTCATCAACTGGTTATTCTATTATCCCGCGGAACGCGTCCTGTCCCGCTGGACCGATCTGCTGGTTACCATCAACACCGAGGATTACGCGCGCGCAGGACGTTTTCATGCCGCGCGCACGGAACTGGTGGAAGGCGTAGGCGTGGATCTGTCGCGTTTTGACGCGTCTGTGGACCGCGCCGAGGTGCGCACTTCGCTGGGGCTTTCGCTTCGGGATTCTGTGGTGATAACCGTGGGCGAGCACATACCGCGCAAAAATCACGAGGCGTGCCTGCGCGCAGTCGCGAATCTGCCCGGGGTTACGCTGCTCTTTTGCGGCGTGGGCGAGCAAGCCGAAGCGCTGCAAACGCTTGCCGGAGAGCTTGGCATTGCCGGACGCGTACGTTTTTTGGGCTTTCGGCAGGATGTCGCGGAACTGTTGGGCGCGGCCGACGTGTTTTTATTCCCCTCGTTTCAGGAAGGGCTGCCCGTTTCGCTTATGGAGGCCATGGCGGCGTGGCTGCCCTGCGTGGTCAGCCACGTACGGGGCAACCGCGATCTGATCCGTTCCGGCGAAGGCGGCTATCTGTACGCGCCAACTGACGCGCGGGGGCTTTCGGAGGGGCTGCGCATTCTGCTGGCCGATCCCGCCCTGTGTGAGGCGATGGGTCATCGTAACCGAGAAGCCATAAGGCCATACGCCTTGCCGAGGGTGCTTGACCGCATGGCCACGCTGTACCGGGAATTGCTGCCCACCGGGGAGGCGCGCTGATGCCGACCGTATTGTTTTTAATGAAATATCCGCTACACAAACAGGAAAACCTGAAGGCGAAGTTCGATGGACAGCTGGCCGCCGCCCGCGCGCTGGGCTGGAAAGCCTACTGCATCGGCTGGGACGGGCAGGGTATGTCGCTGCTTGGGGAGAATGAGAGCATCCCGCTTAAACGCAATGCGCTGGCCCCTGTTCGGGGTTACGAACATACGAAAATTTTCATGGATCTGATGGCGGCGCCGCGCGAAGCCATGCGGCGCATCCCTGTGGACGTACTGTACCTGCGCTATATGCCCACTTTCCGCGGCGCATTAAAGACTGTACGGCAGCTGAAGGCGCGGGACGGTCGGTTGGTGGTGGAATACCCCACCTACCCGCCCGACCAGGAAAACAGCCGGTTTTTTCTACGCAGGCAGGTTTTTCGCTATACCGACCGTATTATGCGTAAAATCCACCCGATGGTCGATCTGTACGCCCTGATAGGCGAGCCTTGCGGCGGAACGCTGGGCGGACGTCCGGCCGTGAACATTGTCAACGGCGTGAACGTAACCGCGCTTCCCCCGCATGTTCCCAACCCGGCCGACCCTACCGTACGCCTGTTGGCGCTGGCCAGCATGAGCGGCTGGCACGGGTACGACCGAATCCTGCGCTCGCTGGCGGCGTATGCAGGCGGCACGCCCGTGCGCGTTGAATTCGCGGGCGGCGACGGCGACGGTTCCCTGGCGGTCTGGAAGGCGCTAGCGCAGGAATTAGGACTTTCCGACTGCGTAACCTTCCACGGCCCCCTGTACGGTTCGGCGCTCGACCAACTCGTGGCGCAATGCGACGTGGGTCTTGGCAGCCTGGGCATGTACCGTTATGGCCTTAAACAGGGTATGACGCTTAAACTGCGCGAATACATGGCGCGCGGCCTGCCCTTCGTTTCCGCCGTGGACGACCCCGCCCTGCCGGATGATCCCGACTTCGCCCTGCGTGTACCCAACGACGATACCCCGATCAACATGAACGCCGTCGTCACTTTCGCGCTGGCCGCCAAGCACACCCCCGCGCGCGGCGAACGTATGCGCGCCTATGCTCGGGAACGCCTGTCCTGGGAGGGCGTGCTGCGCGCGGTGCTGGAAAGGGTAAGCAAATGAAAAACACGCTGGTTTATTTCAGCTCCTGCGCGCTGGACGCATCCGGCAAACCCGGGTCGTTTCTTTCGCAGGAACTGCCGTGGCTGCTTACGCGGTTTGACCGTGTTGTACTGTGCGACCGGCGCGGCGTCGCGCTGCTCACGCAGCCCCGCCCGGGTACGATCTCGCCCGCAAAGCCAGCGTTGGGCACGCTGCGCGCCATTTTTCGCGCACCGTTTTGCCGCGAGCTGTGGAGGGAGCTTCGCCATCTGCGCGCCGACAGGCGGCTGACCCCGAAGAACGCCGTGAAGCTTTACCTGTTTACGGTTCGCGGTTTCCGGCTTCACTACTGGGCGGAGGCAATGCTTAACGGGGACGGGCAAGTTACCCTTTACTCCTTCTGGCTCAGTTACGACGCTTTCGCGGCCGCGCTTTGCAAGCGCCGCCACCCCAAGGCTCGCGCCGTGGCGCGCGGCCATCGCTTTGATATCGACCGCTCTGTGAACCCCATGAACCCGTACCTGATGAAGCGTTTTTTAGGCGAAACACTGGACGAGTTGTACCCGATCAGCCGCGACGCACTGGATCGTCTAAACGAATGCGCGGCGCTGCCGCCGGAAAAGCTGCACATTCTAGCGCTAGGTTCCGCCGGAAGCGAAGCACACGAGCGTTTCGACCCGCCCTGTTACGCAGATGGGGTGCTGCATATTGTCAGCTGCGCGTCCGTCATCAAGCGCAAACAGCTTCCCGTGCTGGTGGACGCGCTGGCGATGTGGCGGGGTGCGCGCGTTAACTGGCTACACATCGGCGGCGGGCCGGAGGAAAACGCCGTACGCGACTACGCGCAGCGTAAGCTCGACTCCCTGCCGGATATCTCCTGGGAAATCACCGGTGCCATCAGCAGCGACGAGGTTGCGCGCTACTACGAAACGCAGCCATTCGACGTGTTTGTGAATACCAGCGAAAGCGAAGGCGTGCCCGTGTCCATCATGGAGGCGATGCGCGCCGGATTAATCATCGTCGCGCCCGCCATCAACGGCATTCCCGAACTAGTGGATGATTCGATAGGCCGACTGTATACCCCGTCTGGCAGCTCCGCCGCGCTGCTTACGACGCTTCAGACGGTCGCAGCACTCCCTCTTGCGGATGCGCAGGCCATGC
>JADGQP010000058.1 GCA_017881705.1 Christensenellaceae bacterium | reverse complement strand
CTCCGGTAAGGGACGGGAGAAGGTGTGTCGTGCCTTTGCGTATCGCGCTTGGGTAACGCAGCGGGCGCATTTTTTAAATAATCATGGGAAGTTGTATCGGGAAGCAGCGGCCCCGTAGGACTTAAGCCCGCGCTGGGGGCGCCGTAGCCATAGCTGTTGCCCGGCACCGGCGCGGACTGCGCCGGTCTATGGGCACCCGCGGCGCCGGTGATGCGGTTTTCCGCGGACAGCGGTTTGAAAGGGTTGGGAACACCCGCTTCGCGCGGTTGATTTTCGGCGCGCTGAGGCGCGGACGGCGGCATTACACGACGTTCGTCCCCCGTTGTCATGTTCCCGACCTCCCGCCGACGGCGCTGTTCCGTCCGTTGTTATTTCGATGTGGTTACGACGTTTTACCGGCAGACGCTATGAAAAAGGATGCTATTACTATACTGCGGCTTCATGGTTTTGTCAATTTTCCGTAAAGGTTTCCCGGCCTCTGCGGGCCGCCCGTTTGAACACGAAAAAAGCGCCGGCGTAAGAGCCGGCACTTGTATAAAATGGTTATATCCGGGCTTTTCTTTTTTGTCCGTTAAGCATTCGGGCTTTCCGGAAGCGCCAAAATGGCCGCCATGAGCGCGTCCGCGTTTAGCTCGGGCGTGGTTGCGCCGACGCAAAAACGTACGGCGGTATGCTCCCCGTCGACCGCCGCCCAGAAGGCGAAGGAAAAGTTTTGCGCGAGCCCCGCCATTACGCGGTTGGGCAGTACGGGAAAGATCTGGTTTGTGAGCGTGTCGCACAGCATGGGAATGCCCCGCGAACGAAACGCGGCTTTGAGCCGCTGCGCCTGCGCGTTGGCTTGCGCGCCCAGCGCCTGATAGCGGCCGTTTTTAAGCAGCGCCGAAAACTGCACGCCCAGCAGCCTGCCCTTGGCCAACAGCGCGCCGCGCTGTTTGATATGGTAACGGAAAAACGGCCAATCTTCCGGCTTGGGCAATACCAGCGCCTCGCCGAAGAGAGCGCCGCACTTAGTGCCGCCCAGCGTGAACGCGTCGGTATGGGCAGCCAGGAAGGGCAGATCCACCTCCGGCTCGGCGGCTAGCCCGTAACTAAGGCGTGCGCCATCCACATACAGCCTCAGGCGGAACTCGCGGGTGATGGCGAAAATCGCCTCCAACTCGGCGCGGGTGTAGAGCGTGCCCAGCTCCGTGGGATGGCTCAGGTAGACCATGGCCGGGCGCACCCTATGCTCGTGCGTCACATCGTTGATATGGCTGTTAAAAGCGTCCCGTACCTGGACGGCGGTAATTTTGCCGTCCTCGGAGGGCAGGGCCAGCACTTTATGGCCGGTCGCCTCCACGGCGCCGGTTTCGTGCACGTTGATGTGGCCGGTGTCGGCGCAAAGCACGCCCTCAAAGGGGTGCAGCGCCGCGGCGATCACCGTGAGGTTCACCTGCGTTCCGCCGACGAAAAAATGTACGTCCGCTTCGGGGCACTTGCACAGGCTGGTAATCAGCGTGCGGGCGTTGGCGCAGCAATCGTCCTCCCCATAGCCGGGGGTCTGCTCGGCATTGGTGCGAACCAGCGCGTTAAGCACTTGCGCATCGGCGCCTTCCAGGTAGTCGCTTTCAAAACGGTACAAGACTTTCCTTCTCCTTTATAACCGGCGTTAAGCCCGAATCATGCCCTTTAACGGCGGCGGAAGGTTTCGCAGCGCTTGGGGCCGGTGGAGATCAGGTTGATGGGCGCCTGCACCTGTTCTTCCAGGAAATCCACATACCGGCGGCAGTTTTCCGGCAGCGTGTTAAAATCGGTCACGCCGCGAACGTCGGTTTTCCAGCCGGGCAGGGTTGTGTAAACCGGCTTGCAGCGCAGCAGCGTCGGGGTACTGGGAAAATCCGTAATCGTTTTTCCGTCGCATTCGTAGGCGGTGCACACGGGAATTTCGTCCAAATAGCCCAACACGTCCAGGTTGGTCAGCACGCACTCGGTCGCGCCCTGCACCATGCAGCCATAACGCGTCGCCACGGCGTCAAACCAGCCCACACGGCGGGGCCGGCCGGTGGTAGCGCCGTATTCGCCCGCGTCGCCGCCGCGGTCGCGCAGTTCCGTGGCCGCGTTGTCAAAAAGTTCGGTGGTAAAGGGGCCTGCCCCCACGCAGCTGGAATACGCCTTGGTAACGCAGTATACATCCTTAATCGAGCCCGCGGGCACGCCCGCGCCCACCGTGCCGAAACCGGCCAACGGTGAGGAGGAAGTGGTGTAGGGGTAAATGCCGTGGTCGGGATCGCGCAGAGTTCCCAACTGCCCCTCCAGCAGGATGGTCTTGTTCTGTTTCAGCGCGTTATGCAGGTATACCGTCGTGTCGATTACCATGGGACGGATCCGTTCGGCCTGAATGGCCAGCGAGGCCAGAAGTTCCTCCACGTCGATGGGAGGCTTGCCGTACATCGCTTGCAGCTGCGCGTTTTTCTGTGCGACCACGCCGGTGAGGCGCTCGTGCAGGTATTGTTTGTCGTACAGCTGGCAAACCTGAATGCCGATCTTCAAATATTTATCGCCGTAGAACGGCGCGATGCCGCTTTTAGTGGAACCGAAGCTCGCTTTGCCCAGCCGCTCTTCCTCGAAACGGTCGAAATCGATATGGTAGGGCATCATCACCTGCGCGCGGTCGCTGATATATAATGTGGGGCTGGGAACGCCGCGGCCTACAAGATCGTCATATTCTTTGAGCAGCTTGTTGATATCCAGCGCCACGCCCGGGCCGATCACGTTGGCGATACGGGAGTGGAAAACGCCGGACGGTAAAAGGTGCAGGGCAAATTTTCCATAATCGTTGATGATCGTGTGTCCGGCATTCGCGCCGCCCTGAAAACGGACGACCACATCGCTGTCTTCCGCAAGCACGTCGGTGATCTTTCCCTTGCCCTCGTCGCCCCAGTTGGCTCCCACAATCGCTCTGACCATGGCGCAGATCCCCTTTCCCTTGTTACGGTCGGTTAAACACCAACATTCATTATCTTATACCGCGCCGGGAATGTCAAGACGTGGAGGCGGTCATTTCCGAACGTTCCCGCATGTGAAGCCCTTTTCGTGCGCAGAATAGCCCGCTCGCATCCCTAAAAATGCTTGTGAATAAACCGCAATAATTTTAAACAAAAAAACTTGACAACGTAATAGAATTGTAATAACATATGAGATGCTCATTATATTCGATATCCTTAAATGGAACAATAGCGAGATCTCATGGAATGGAGAGATGCAACCATGGCGTTTCTTAACAAAGGCGTAGGGAGATCCCCGCGCAGGGGCATTTCGCTTCTGCTGGTACTGGCGCTGATCTTCACCTTGGTTCCGTGTGCCTTTGCAAGCTCCGTGGGCTCTTCGCCTTCGGCCGTCACGGTTTCCTCGACGATCAATTTCGTAAGGCTTGGCAAAGCCGTGAATATTTTCACCACCGACTCCACGCCTACAACCGGTGCCGTTACGGTTGCCACCGGCTCGGTGCTGATGTTGGTATCCACCAACACGTACACGATTACCTCTGGCGGCGCCAGCAAGGAATATGGCTGCCTGTATTATAACAATAAGCGCTACAATGTGCTTTGGAGCGATGTAAGTTCGTATATTTTAAGCGCCTCCGACCTGGCAACTTATGTAACGGGCACACTTTGGACGGTAGGCACCTACCCCAGCCTGAAACGGGCGGATAACCTTTTGGGAAACACCGAGGTATACGCGCTGCAGCTTGCGCTCAAAACACTGGGTTATTATTCCAACGGCCTGGACGGCGAATACGGCGAACACACCGAAACCGCTGTGAAGGCGTTCCAGAAAGCCTATTCCCTGACGGCGGACGGCAACGCGGGCCCGATTACACTTAAGGTGCTGTATCCCTTGGCGATCACCAAGTATACCGGCTCGACCCCTGCCCCCACAACCACCAGCGGGACGCTCGTTACCAAGCTGAGCCTGAATCTCCGCAAGTCCTACAGCGCCGATTCGGCGCGGTTGGCTATCGTACCTGCTAAAACCACCCTGGGCTACACCAATACCGCCACCGCCAACGGCGTTACGTGGTACTACGTAACCTATGGCAAGATAAACGGCTGGCTGATGGGCACGTATGTAACGGCGAGCGCGTCGCCTACTACTCCGACGGATACCCAGCTGGGTACGCTGACTACGCTTGTGAAAGTGAACCTGCGCAAATCCGCTTCCTCCAACGCTGTACGCCTTGCGCTGGTACCCGCGAGCCAAACGTTGAGTTATACCAATATTACCACATCCGGCGGGGTATCGTGGTATTATGTGACCTACAATAGCCTTAAGGGCTGGCTGATGGGCACCTATGTAAGCGCCAGTGGTTCTTCAACCTCCCCCACTACGGGCTTGGGCACCGTGACCATTACCAAAGCGAACACCCGTGTGCGCAGCACCGCGAACGGCTCTAAAACGGGCTATGTATTGGCCAAGGGCAGCACAGCGATACTGCTGGCCACGCCCACCACGGCGGGCGGATATTCCTGGTATTACATTAAAACATCCAGCGGCATCAAGGGCTATGTACGCGGCGATTGTGCTACCGTCACCTACGACGCGGGCAACGGTGTAACGCCATCGACCACCAAGACGTACGTAAAGCTTGCATCCAGCTTGCAGCTGTTTACCAGCAACGAACAAAGCAACACCGGCGCGGTTACCGTACCCTCGGGCACCGTGTTGCAAATGGTCAGCACCGATACCTATACCAAAAACAACGTGGTCTATTGCAGCCTCTACTATAACAACACCCGTTATAACTGCGTTTACAGCAACGTTCAAAACAGCATCATGAGCGCCAGCGCCCTGACCACCTACATCACTGGTACGCTGTGGCCCAATGGGTACTATAAGCCCCTTAAAGAGGACCTTAAATTAACGGGCGATGTTTACGTACACAGCCTCCAGTACGCGCTGACACTGTTGGGCTACTATACCGGCGTGTTGGATGGCAGCTTCGGCAGCGCCACCACCAGTGCCGTGCGTAATTTCCAGCGAAAATACAACCTCACTGTGGACGGCTCCGCGGGCAAGGAAACCAGCGCGGTGCTGTATCCCAAAGCCATCGCCGCGCTTACCGGCACCGGCCCCAGCGATACGGGCGATTTTGGCACCATCACCAGCATTACCATGTCGTCATGGAATTACTCCAACCAGGGCGCGGACCTGATCCCCAAGGGCGCCACCGCAACCATTATGGACGTGGACACGCAAATGGTGTTTAAGATTAAGCGCTGGTCCGGCGGGTATCACGCGGACTGTGTGCCGCTTACAGCCGCCGATACAAAAACCATGTGCGATATCGTGAAGTTCAGCTACAATTCCAGCCACCCCACCACAGCCCAGCTTGCCAAAATCAAATCCACCTCACTGTCGGACAGTAACGGCGGCATCGCCTACACGTGGCCGGATTTTAACGGCAAGCTCACCGGGGTTAGCAGCATTGGCAGCAAGTGGGATCGCCGCGCGGCGCTGCTGAACTACGACGGTAAGGTCTACTGCGTCAGTATTTACGGGTTCCCGCACGGGTACGGCAGTTACGCCTCCTGCGATACGTACTCTGCCGCCAATAATTACTACGGCATGATGTGCATCCACTTTAAAGGCAGCGAAACCCACACCACCGGCGCCGTGGACGCACAGCACCAGGCGAACATCGTAAAGGCGTATAATTTCGCCAAGACAAAATGGCCTACGCTTTGTAAATAACGTGAAACACGCAAGCCGCCGCGGGAAACCGCGGCGGCTTGTGTGTTTCAGGGAAGAATTTCCACAAACTCTATTTGTGAGCGAAGAGTAAAAAGCCTTTCCATGTCTGCGGCCGTAAGGGCTATGCAGCCCTCGGTCCAATCGGTATCCGTCGGCCCCTCGTGCAGGTAGATTTCCCCGCCCAGCGCCGTGCCCCACGGAGGTCTGCGGCATTGTGCTTGCGCGGCTTCGATGGCCGAAAGAGCCTCGTGGTCTATGATGCCTTCCGAAAAACCGCGGCGACCGTCCGCGCTATTGGGGTAATCAAGCCCCAGGCTGCGACCGTATTTGCCAAACTCCTTTGCCATGCAGAACTGGTACCGCCCTTCAGGTGTGCGGCCGTCGCCCGTTTTTTGTTTGGCTCCGATAGGCTCCCGCCCCAGGGCTACACGGGCGCGAAGCAGTTCCTCACCGTTTTGGGTAAGCAGCAGCAAACGCTCAGACTTCAGCACGGTCGCTTTCATCGTGGGGTATCCCCTCTTTATGGCGCAAATTTGAACGATTTGAAACATTCTTGAAAAGAGCGGCAAAACCCTTGCGCGTGGGTACACCCTGTGCCATAATAAAATTAACGCGGCGTAATGAAATATCACATTTCATAATACCCTTCGTCGCTGTTCCCCTAACGACAGCTTCTGTCGAAGCAAGGAAAGGACGTATTTCATGAAAAAATTCCGTAAAGCATTGGCTATGCTGCTTTGCGTTTGCCTGCTGGCGAGCGTAACGCTGGCCGTGGCCGAAACGGCCAGCGGCAGCCAAACCCTGGATGCCGCAGCGACCGACGAGGTAACCCAGGCCGTGGCGACGACTGCCCCCAGTTTCAGCGATACCGACGTTGTAGCCACGGTAAACGGCGAAAGCATTACCGGGGCGGATGTCACCACCTACTACAAATCCCTGGTCAGCTACTATGGCGAGCCGGACAGCTCATCGCTTGAACTGTATTACGCCGTGGCGATGGAAGAAGCCATTACCATGAAGCTGGTTAAGCTCACGGCAGCCGCCCAGAGCCTGGACAAGTACACCCAGGAGGAGAAAGACGCAATCTACGCTGAATCCGACGCCGACTGGCAATCCGCGCTGGATAGCTACGTATCCTCCAACGGCAACCTCACCGACAGCTCCACCGCAGACGACAAGACCGCAGCCTACGCCGCGGCAGAGGCGTATTACGCCACCCTCGGCTACGATAAGGACAAGCTGCGTCAGAACTACCTGGACAACGATATCTATAAAAAAGTTGAAGATTACGTTTGCAAGGACTTGGCAGTGACCGACGAAGAAGTGCAGGCCAAGTATGACGAGAACGTGGCCAAAGACAAGGCGCTATACGAAAATGATCTGGATTCCTACGAATACCAGATGATGCTGTACAATTATCAACAAGTCACCGATAAGCCCTGGTACCATCCCGCCGGCTACCGCTACGTTAAGCACATCCTGCTGCCGGTGGATGCGACGCTGCTGAAATCTTACACCGACCTGGAAGCCAGCCTGGAAGAACAGATGAGTGAAAGCGACACCAGCTCGACTGTTTCCGCTGTATCGGACGATGGTTCGAACACCGATACCGCTGGCGCCACCGACACCACTCAGCCGGAAGCGACCACGGCCCCCGACGCTACCGCGGCCCCCGACGCTACGCCTGAAGTCACCGCAGTACCTGTAACCCAGGCGGACGTGGACAACGCCAAGGCGGCTATTCTGACTTCCGTGCAGGATAAGACGACCGAAATCTACGACAAGATCGCCAAGGGTGAGGATTTTGACGCGCTGATTACCGAATACGGCGTGGATGCCAGCGGCAATCC
Source organism: Christensenellaceae bacterium (assembly GCA_017881705.1). Classification (GTDB taxonomy): domain Bacteria; phylum Bacillota; class Clostridia; order Christensenellales; family Aristaeellaceae; genus CAXXOK01. Next base: position 5,951 of record JADGQP010000058.1, on the reverse strand, counting down.
CACCGATTCGGGCATGACCAACGGCAGCTACCCCAACGGGTACGAAGTTGCGCTGGCGTCCACCAATTATGCGCCGGAATTTGTGCAGGCTGCCTTCTCCATCACTGATGTCGGCGGCGTAAGCGCCCCCTATATCAGCCAGTATGGCGTGCACATTGTTAAATATCTGGGCGATGTTCCCTCCGGCCCCGTGAGTTTGACCGACGAGCTGAAAGCAAGCATCCGTTCCGATCTGCTTTCCACCAAGACTTCCGCCGCGATGGACGCTTGGCAGGCCGCCGCAGACATCCAATACACCGGCCTGATCACGCCTTATGCTCAACTTCAGCAGGCGAGCGAAGCCGACACGACGGACACGACAGCCGATACTACTACTGACGCGGCCACCGACGCGACCGCCGCTACGGACGCCCCCGCCGCTACGTACGCCCCCGCCGCTACGGATGCCCCCGCCGCTACGGATGCCCCCGCCAATTAGGCCGTAACGAATAATCAATTCTCCGGGCGCCCGCCGCATCACGCGGCGGGCGTTTTTATGTTATAGGGAGCTTTGCTGCGTTTCTGGTTTCTGGTTTCGGAATTGAGCTTGAAACAGCGAAAGCCGGGCGGCAACATTGCCGTCCGGCCAAACCGGTCAAAGAAGCCCGCTTTCAGGAGGGTTCGGAGGGCCGCAGCCCTCTGATTGTCGCTCGTATCGGCTGGCTTTGCCGGTCGGGCGGGGGAGTTTGCGGCAGAGCCACAAACAAACCCCGAAACTCAAAAAAGTGGCGAAGCTTACTTTTTTGATAGTCAAAGCCGGGCGGCAATATTGCCGTCCGGCCGAACCTTGGCTATTCAATTCAGGGTGTCTGCTCGAAGGGGTTCCGTTACTCCGTGTACCCGGTCGTGTTCCTTTCTGGGCGTTCCCGTAAGGTTACTCAAACCGTGGCCGGTATCCTTCGATCTCCTGGGTTATTCGTTGTCGTCCAATTCTTCTTCCTTTTCGAAATCCGTCTGTACGACCTCGATCAACTTTTCGAGCAGATCCTCGTCCTCCACGGGTACGAATTCTTCCGTGTCCTCGTCGTCTTTCGAATCGACGACTTTCATGATGTAGAGGTTCACAGGCTCTTCATCATCGTCTTCACAGGAAGCCTCGCACTCTTCGCAGTGGCAGCCGCACTCGTCCTCCTGCTGGGCGTCGCCCAACACAACGTATTCCTCACCGTTGTAAAAGAAGTAGCGGACGACTTGTAAAAGCACTTTATTGCCTTCGTCATCGACGCCTTCGATGAGATCCTCAGCGCCTTCTGCGGTCATGCCACCCAATTCCTGATCTTCGTCACTGTACAATGGTATCGCCCCGCTTTCTGATCTCCGATTTTGCGCTTTTCGCGCTGCTCGGTGCTCCAGGAGGGAATTTGGCGTTATAGGCTTAGCACCGTGCGCGCCGCGCCTTACCCCGGAATCGCTCCCGCGGGGATCGCCGTGTCAAAACAACCTGCGATCTTCCGGTTTTCCGGCCGCGTTGCGGGATCCTGTTACCAGCCCGCCCTCCCTGGCTCGTTTTTATTATACCCGATGGGTCGCTTTTCCACAACCCTTTGGCAAAAGATTTTCAGGTTGAAATAGGCTGCCGCGGGTGGTATAATAAGTGTGTTGGAAGTTTTTACGGCTGAAACCGCCTCTGCTGCAGCGCCGAAAGGCCGATCGGTAGGGGCGTTTGCTGTTCCCGGGGTACGGCGTTTACGGTTGGCGTTCGGGTGAATCGGGTTTTTTACACACCGGATGCAGCGAACCGTCCGCCTCGCGTATGGATACGCAAGACAGCGTTTCTTCCGTATTTTTGCGGAATTCGCTTAGAAATTGCTGCCGCAGCGCGGCGCGCTCGTCCTGTTCGGCCTGGGTTAGGGCGCGTTCGCGGCTGATGCACGTAAGCTCGCTGATGCGTTGTATTTTTTCATGTTCCATAGTAGATTCCTTTCGCTTGTGGGGGTAACAGTATGGTTGAAGGCAAGTGGTTTGTCCAGGGCGCGAATATCGACCAGGCGCTGGCGATTCGCCAGGCGGTGTTTGGCCACGGGCGCGACATGCTGGATGATACGGCGCAGCAGGTGGTGGTTTATCGTGAGGGCAAGCCCGTGGGTTCGGCTCGCCTGTGGTGGAACGACGGCGGATTCTTCGCGGGGGACGTGGGTGTGCTGCCCGCCGAACGCGGCGCCGGTTATGGGGACCTGCTGGTACGGCTGGTGTTATACAAGGCGCTTTCACACAACGCGAAAAGCGTTACCCTTTCCTGCGCTGCCGCGGTCGCGCCTTTTTTTATGCGGTACGGCTTTCAGACTGCGGACGTCGGCGATCCGGCGACGCTGCGCGTTTTGGCGGAGCAGATCGCCCTTGGCTGCGGCCATTGTCAAACCGACCGCTAAACGAAAATGCTTCACGCCGCTCGTTGGGTACGGCTTGGCCGTTCCGGTGAGCGGCTCTTTTTACGGGTTCAGCTCACAAGCAAAACAGAGAATATCGTTAATCTCACACCCGCTGCCTTCGCGGACGCGGTTCAACGCCGTGCTGTGAAAAAGCAAGGTATTGCCGACGCCATCCAGGTTGAAAGCCGTTTGTCAGCCCGGGCCGCCCGCCAGGGCGAGGGCAGCTAGAGCACGGTAAAGCGCGAGCGGCAGGTCAAACGGCTTTTTATTGGGGCATGTGCTCCTCGTGTGTTGCGGCGGGAACCTCCTGCGGATGGCCGCCGAAAACCCAGCGCCGCTGTACGTAATAGCTCAGGAAGAATAGCAGTATATCCACCGGCATCTTCACCAGGTTGTCGTTCCATCCAAACCATGTGTGCAGGCTGGAAGTGAGCCATGCGGACAGGGCTACGATCACCACCACCGTGGCCGCATAGCGCCAGAAAGAAGCGCTGACGCGGGATCGGTTGCCAAAAACGTACGACCGGTTGAGAAGGAAGTTGAGCGTGGAACTGACAATGCGCGCCAGCACCGCTGCCAGCCCGATGCGCGCCACGAAACGCACAAACAGGAAACCCACCGTCTGGTTAAGCGCAGGTACATGCAGGCGGAACACATTGTTGAGCAGCAGGTAAATGCCATAATCCACCAGAAAGCTGATCAGCGAAGCGGCAATGAAGCGGAAGATACGCGATAGGATGACTCGGTAGATTCGCCAGCTGTCCTTAACGGGGTTAAAATGGCTGTTTTCGTTGTTATTTTCATACACCGTTTCAATGGGTAGCGCGCGGATGGGGATCCGGTCGGTGGAGCAGTCGATGAGTTGGTTCATTTCGTACTCGTAGCGGTCGCCCTTCGTTTGTAAAAAACGGGGCAGCAGCGCGCGGGCGAACCCGCGCAGGCCGGTTTGCGTATCCCCGACCAGCTGCCCGTACAAAACGCGGAACACGGCGGAGGTGATTCGGTTGCCCATACGGCTTTTGGCCGGAACGTTGGGCAGGGAAAAATCCCGACTGCCCAGCAGCAGCCCGCGGCTGTCCGCGTGCAGGGCCTCGGCCATACGCAGGGTGTCGGCAACGGTGTGCTGCCCGTCGCTGTCCGCGGTGAGCACATAGGCGCACTCGGGGCATTCCTCCCACAGGCAGCGCATCCCGACGCGCAGGGCGTACCCTTTGCCGTGGTTGGGCGTATAGCGGATTACGCGCACGCGCGGATCCGCCTGTTGGCCAAGGGCTGTGAAAATACCGTCGTAGGCCGCGCCGGAACCGTCATCCACAACCACAATTTTTGCAAAGCCTGCGCCCAGCAGTTGGGCGACGTAGGGCGGCAGTTTCCGGTCGGGCTGATAACTGGGGATGAGTACGGCTGTGTCCTCTGCGTAATCATGTGCCATGGGGTTTCTTACCTCTCCTTGCGTTCAGTTATTCAGGTAGGTGTCCAGATAGTCGCTCAGTAGCGGCGACCAATCCTCGCCCGTGTAGGTTTTCAGCAGCGTTTCAAAGTCCGTACGGGTGGCGAGCTTGAACGCGAAGGTGCTGTAATAGCGGACCAGAAATCCGTCCAGCGTGCCCTTCATGGCGGTGTCCAGAGCGCACATCGCCGCCGCGCCGCGCCCGTACACCACGGTTGAGTATTCGCTCATATCGCCAAAGTAATCCACGGGGCTGCCCGGGGTGACCCCAGCCGGAATGGTCACGAGCATGGCGGTATCCGCCATGGTATACTTCAGCTCCGCGCGCTCGGCCGCGCCGTAGCGGGTTTCCCAGTAATCCAGAAGCGAAAACTGGCAAAGCGCCTCATCCTGCCAGGGCTGGTTATACTCGTCGCTGCCTACCGCTGCGTACCACCACTGGTGCGCGGTTTCGTGCGCCACGGCCTGCTCCAGCTTGTTGCCGCCCGTTTGAAGGTAGCCGGAGGAGATCATGGCGAGGGTGGGGTATTCCATGCCGCCAAAGGGAAAACTGACCTCGCACAGTGTGAATACGGGGTAGGGGTACGCGCCGTACCGCTCGCCATAACACTTAAGCGCACGGGCGCCGATATCCAGCATCGTCTGCGCATTCGTGTCCGATAGCGCCAGCGCCTGCACCAGTACGCCGTCCTGCATAAGCTGTTTAACATGGTAATTTGTGCTCAGGCACAGGGCAAAATCCCGCACGGCGGGCGCGCTGAACGTGGTAAGCGTTTGTCCGTCGGCGGTCGGGGCGCTTTGCGAACTGCCTGTGCCCGCGACGGCATAGTCGTTTGGCGCGGTAAGGCGCACGGTATAATTGCGGCAATCGCTGATGAACGGATCGCCGATGGAATAATACGCATCGGCACGGTATTCGCCGTCCACCCACGGGGAAGGAAGCACGAACGCGTTGCCGAGCGCCCACATCCCGTCGTCCACACCGTAACGGTACGCCGCCTCGGGAATCAGCAGGGAATAGCCCATGCGCAGCGTAAGGGTGTCCCCCGTTGCCCAGTCTGCCGGTAAGGTCACCCGCATAACGGTGTGCGCGTCGTCGCCAAAGTCGTAACTGGCGTAATCTTCCGTGCCGTCGCCCATACGCAGCTTTACATACGAAAACGTCAGCCCACCGGCAGAAAAGCCGGATGGGTAGCAGGCATCGAAAAACTCATCGGTCGCGGCGGGCGAAGTATCCTCGCTGTTAAACGCGTTGGGATAGGTGCGCAGCACCAGCACCCGCTGGGTAACGCCCGTGCGGTTTTTTAGGGTGCATACCTGTGTAACGTCCACCGTGCGGCTTACGGGGTGAAACGCCGCGTCGATCGCGATTTCGTCCAAGCCCTGCGAGGCGGCTTCCAGCGCAGACCCGACCGGGCCTGGCGCAAGTGCCGCGCTTGGATGCAAAAACAGCGCACAGGTTACGGCGGCCGCAACCAGCGTTACCGCGGCCGCGACCAGCCAACCGCGCAGGCGGCGCTTTGCCATCCGCACCCCTCCCAGTTTGTTCCTTGCCTGTATTATAGCACATACGCTGCGCGAGTGCAGCCCCGCAAACCGTATTGTAACAACCCCGACCCGCGGAAAAGCCGCGCGGCTTTGCCGCGCGGCGTGGAAACACGATCGGGTGGATTACTCGGCGGTGGCGCCGATGGTCGCCTTGATGCGGCGTACGCCCGCTGAGGAGCTTTCTTCCTTCTGGATCCGGAAGGACACCAGTTCCGCGGTGTTTTCGGCGTGGGGGCCGCCGCAGATTTCCTTACTGAACGGGCCCATGGTGTACATTTTCACCTTTTCACCGTACTTGCTTTCAAACAGGCCGATGGCGCCCTCCGCCTTGGCCTGTGCAACGGTGGTTTCCACGCAGGTGATGGGCGCGGCGGCGGCGATGGATTCGTTCACCAGCTTTTCAACTTCCGCAATCTCCTCCGCGGTCATTTTGCGGCCGAAGGAAAAATCGAACCGCAGACGCTCAACGGTAATATTGCTTCCCTTTTGCGCAACCTCTGGGCCCAACACCTTACGAAGCGCCGCGTGCAGCAGGGGGGTGGCGG
>JADGQP010000057.1 GCA_017881705.1 Christensenellaceae bacterium | reverse complement strand
CAGGTGAGCGCAGCCGCCAGCATGGTTTCAAACGCAAGCGAGTATAACCCATCGCCCGCCAGAATTGCAACATTTTCGCCGAAAACCCGGTGGTTGGTCGGTTGTCCCCTGCGCAGATCGTCGTTATCCAGCGCGGGGAGATCATCGTGAATCAGCGAATAGGCGTGCACCATTTCCAGCGATATCGCAAAGGGCATTGCGGTTGGCCAGTCCTCTTTGAGCAAACGGCAGCTTGCCAGCAATAACGCGGGCCGCAGGCGCTTGCCCGGCAGGAGAAGGCTGTAGCGCATGGCGCTTTTCAGCGGCTCCGGAATCGCGTCCTGCGCGGGGGGAATCGTCGAAGCCTTGGCAGCCTCGCCCTGCGCGTTTCGCAGCAGCGGGGCGGCAGCAAGCGCCTCGTCCACCATCGCTGCGTAAGTGGCCAGCGACTGTTCCATGGAACGCCTCCTCTTTAAAAGCCCGGATGGTTTTACACGTCGTCCTCCGGCTCGTCCTGCTCGGCAATCGGGCTAATAACCGTTACGATGTTGCCATCCTTGTCCGCTTTTACTTCGCTCAGGCGAGCTTTGGCGCGGCTTAGGCGCTGTTGAAGCGTCTTGGCGAGCGCGGCGCCTTCCTCATAGGCAGCCATTAACTCTTCCAGCGGGAGTTCCCCCTGCTCCATTGTATCGGCTAGCGCTTCCAGCCGTGCCAGATCCTCTTCAAAAGTCGGTTCCGCGTTCTTCTTTTTCACGCTCACGGCCGTTCCTCCCTGCCTTTCACCACAAGGTTCGCCTTCGCCTCAATCCAACCATCCCGCAGTATAACGGTAAAAGGGTGCTCAGCGTCAAGTTCCGCTGTGCCCGAAACCGCCTTGCCGCCTTGCTTTACCAGTGCGTAGCCTCTTTGCAGGGTCGCCTCCGGCCCCGCAGCGTTTACGCGCGCTACCGCAGCCCCAAGCCTGCCGCTCAGCGCCACCAACTGCGTTTGGCAAAGCAGCGCGAGCCGCGCGCCCAGCGCGGCTGACCTTTCCGTTGCCGAGTGAAGTTGGTTTGACGGCGAACGTTCGGCTAACCGTCTTTGCAAACCGGCCAGCACGGCTTCCTTTTCCGCCGCCGCCGCGACCCCCGCGCGCGACAGACGAAAGCGAAGTTTGGCAATTTCGGCGGCGAGCGCGTCCCGCGGAGGCACCGTAAGCTCCGCCGCTGCGGATGGCGTAGGCGCGCGCAGGTCCGCTGTAAAATCCGCAATCGTAAAATCCGTTTCATGCCCCACGGCGCTCACCACAGGCTTATGGCAGCTTGCAATGGCGCGTGCCACCACTTCTTCGTTGAAAGGCCACAGGTCCTCCACGCTGCCTCCGCCGCGCCCTACAATGATCACATCCACGTCGTCCAGCCGGTCCATCACACCAAGCGCCCGGGCAATCTGCTCCGCCGCGCCTTGCCCCTGCACCGCCACCGGATATAGGTACAGCGGCATCCCCGGATCGCGCCGCCAGGCAACACGGGCGATATCATGGATCACCGCGCCCGTACCGCTGGTGATGATGCCGATCCCTCTTGGGAAAAGCGGCAGAGGCTTTTTCAGCGCCGCGTCAAACAGCCCTTCCCCCGCAAGTTTGTTCTTCAGCGCCTCCATACGCAGGTACAGCTCGCCCATGCCGTCCTGTTCCATACCTTCGGCATAGAACTGATAGGAACCGGTTTTAACGTACAGTCCCACACTGCCGCGGAGCACCACACGCTGCCCATCCGTCGGGGAAAAGGTTACGCCGATCGCCGCCGAGCGGAACATGACGCAGTTGACGGCGCTTTGGCTGTCCTTGAGCGTAAAATACCAATGTCCGGATACATGGCGTTTAAAATTGCTCAGTTCGCCCTTCAGCCGTAAACCGCGCAGCATCGGATCGCCTGCAAGGCTTTTGCGAACGTACTCGTTAAGCTCTTCCACCGTCAGCGTCGGCATATCCGTTCTCACCCGGCAAACGCTTTCTCCGCCGCCTCGACGGTATTGCTCATCAGCATCGCCACGGTCATGCGCCCTACACCGCCCGGCACGGGAGTGATGTACGCTGCCTTTTCTTTAACGGCGTCAAAATCCACGTCACCGCAGAATTTACCGTCCACACGGTTCATACCCACATCGATCACCGTGGCGCCTTCCTTGACCATATCCGCCGTGATAAAACCCGGTTTGCCAATGGCCGCCACCAGAATATCCGCTTGGCGGGTGTAATCCCCCAGGTTACGCGTGCGGCTGTGGCAAATGGTAACGGTTGCGTTTTCCCTTAGCAAAAGCATCGCCATCGGCCGACCTACGATACTGCTTCGCCCGACAACCACGGCGTGCTTTCCCTCTATAGGGATGTTCGCCGATTTGAGCATATACAGCGCGCCTTTTGGCGTACAGGCTATGGGCGCCGTTTCACCGCGCATCATTTTGCCCGTGTTTATGTCATGCAGCCCGTCCGCATCCTTCTCGGGAAGAATCAACGTCTGTGCGCGCGAGGCGTTCAAGTGCGCGGGCAAGGGGAACTGTACCAGCAGACCATGAATCGACGGGTCGGCGTTCACTTTTTTGATTTCCTCATCCAGCTGTTCCTGGGTGCTGTCCGCCGGCATCCGTATGGTTCGGCTGTTGATACCCAGCCGATTACACGCTTTTTCTTTGTTGCCCACGTAAAGCTGGCTGGCGGGATCCTCCCCCACGAGGATCACGCAAAGGCCAGGCACTTGACCTTGCTTAAGCAGCGCGTCCACACGCACTTTCAGTTCCATTTCCACTTGCTGCGAGAGCGCTTTGCCATCTAAAAGCTGTGCTGCCACAGTTTCCTCCTTCTCGGCGCATGTCGCCGCAACGAAAAACTTTCAATCGCCGTGTTTTGCCTGCAGGTAACTCTGCATACCCAGCCACGCCACGCCGGCCGCGTTGTCCCCGCTGTATTCTGGCTTGCCAAAGCGAAGGTCTATCCCATCCTCCATTTTTGCCAGCCTCTGCTCCGTCAGCCTGCGCAGCAGCGCCGAAGATGCCACGCCCCCTACAACCAGCGCCTGCCCAGCCGCGGCGGTTTCGCATCCCGCCCGAACCATGTGCGCGACGGTACGCGCCAGAAAATCGAAAATCTCAGCCGCAATCATCGCGTTAGGGTAGGTTCCGTTTGCAATCCAGCGCTGGCATTGGGTTTCCACCCCGGAAAGGTGGCATGCCAAGCCGCCATGTTCCATGCTCAAGGGCAACAGTGCCTGCGCAGGCCCCGGCCAGCTTGCGGCCAGCTTTTCCAATTCCGGGCCCGCCGGAAAGGAAAGACCCATGGCGACTCCCGCACGGTCGATCATCTGGCCTGCATGCAGATCCAGCGAACCCCCAAGCGTCGTAATTTCCCCATTCTGCCAAAGCAACAGTTCCGTCGTGCCGCCGCTCAGGTGCAATGCGATAAAGCGTTCTGCCATCGGCTGCGTTTCCAGCATCCCCGCCGCGATATGACCCTGTTGGTGGGAAAAAAAGTAGCAGGGTACATCCAGGATGCTTGCAAGCGTGCGCGCGTGCCCCACGCCAACCGTGAAAACCGGCATATAGCTGCCAATTTCCGCTCTGGGCGCATTGGAGGCGGCAACGGCGCGCACCGTGGCACCCGCAAGGCTATCGCGCAGCTTCTGTGCCAGTTCCGGCATCTGCCGAACATGTGCAAAAACGGCCTCGCTCTGGCGAAGGCCGCGTTGCCCGCTTGGAACCGGTAGAAGCATACGCTGAAAGGCAACCACTCGCCCCTGTGCGTCTACCGCCGAGATCGACGTGGTATAGCAACTGGTATCAAAACCGATCGCTACCTCCATTGGCGGTCATTCCTTCCGTTTTTCGCGCGCAATCGCGCCTAGCACACCGTTGATATAGCGGCCGCTTTTAGGCTCGCTGAAACGGTCGGCCAGCTCCATCGCCTCGCTTACGGAAACATTGGCAGGCACGTCCCCGCGGTAGCACAGCTCATATGCCGAAAGCCGTAAAATGCTCATATCCACGCGCGCTACCCTGTCCAGTGCCCAATCCCCGCTGCTGTGGGCGGCAATCAACTCATCCAACTCCGCCAGGTGAGCTTTTACTCCGGCCAGCACGTCGACAATATAGGCACGATCATCCCCGGAAGGCTGCGCGTCGTTGCACGCGCCGCATTGAACCAGTTGCTCATACGCCATGGTAAGGGTTTGGTCATCGGCATCCCCACCGATGGTTTGCTCGTATAGCAGTTGCATCGCGGCCTGTCGGGCCACAGATCGAGCCATTCATTACACTCCGTTTCGCGTATCCTTAGCCGGAAGCGGTATCGCCCCCGACCGGCTGTTACTCGCCCTTGGGCGGAAAAAGGTGGTTGATCGTTTTTTTAACAAGAACCGTTTTATCCGTGCGCGATCCCAGCCAATAGCCCAGCATAAACAGCGCCGCCACCAGCAAGGTTTTGAAAAAACCAAGGAAAATCAGCATGAATGCGATGGCCGCGCCGGCAATACCCAAGAGCAGCCCGCATTTTACCGAACCGATTTTAAACCAGCAGTCGTTCTGGCTATCCATATCGTATCTTCTCCTTGCCCGTATGATTACGCTTCGTTTGGATGATCCGCGCCTTCCCCAGCGTTTCGTGTTTCCGGCTGCGCTTGGGCGGACGGTTCCGTTTCCGCGTAAGGTTTGGTTTGTGCCGCGTCATACTTGGTTTCCGCAGCGTTTTCGGAGGGGTCGGTCGTCGCTTCGCTCACGGGCGGTTGAGGTACGATCTGCGGTTTTTCTTCGCGCCTGAAAAGTCTTTGGTGAAAGGGTTTCTTATACGCGGGCGGTTTCGGCGGCATTTCCTTGGGCATCGCGTTTTGCGCGGTTTCGTGAAGGCTGTTCACAACGTCGCCGGCTTTGCTTGCCGCGTCCGCGTCTGCGATCATCGTATCCGCAGGCAGGGGGCAAGGGGCGGAAACAAGGCTGTTGTTGGTTTCCACCATAACCCGTACTTCCTTCACATCCACACCGGAACAGGATGTGATGTATTGCTTAATCTGCCTTTGCAGGGCGCTTACGGCAAGCGGGATGTTCACGCCGTTTGCCAGCGATATGCGGATGCTTACGATGATGCTGTCCCGCGCGTGGCGAATGCGCGTTGAGCCGACCTTCAGCTCGCTGTGCGAATCTACGCACTTTTTAACCATGTTCTCAATGGCGCTCATGGAGATGCTTAAATCGCCATACTCCGTGTGCTGGGCGATAAAACCTTTTTCCCGTCCGGAGCGGAACGCCATCGCCATTCCGTGCAGTCCCAGCGCGCACAGAAGGATTCCTATCGCTCCCACCACCAGATGCTGCCACAACGCGTACATGGCATTATAGGATGTCAGCCATAGGTTCGCGCTGAAAGCCAGTACCCCCAGGCCGAAAGCAAATACAATCAGCCCTAAAAAAAACGCCACAATGCGATCCATCAGTTTCAGTTTCATATCATTTCCTCCCAGCCGTCACACATGGAACAAAGCAAACCCCAAAAGACCCCAGTACGGTCTTTCGGGGTAACATTACGCCTGCACATCGGGTTCGGCTTTCGGTTCCGCGTCTTGGGCAAGTTCCGCTTTCGGTTCCGCGTCCCCGGCGGGTTCGGCCGTCTGCGGTTCCGCTGCGGCTTCCGGCGCGTCGGGCACCTCAGGCTGCACCGTTTCCACTACGGTCGGTTCAGCTTCCGGCGCGGGTTGTTCCGGTTTCTGCGAAGGTTTCTCGTTCTTTTTACCTTTGCCCTGTTCCTGCGCCGACTGTGTTTCGCCGCCATCGGTTACTTTCTCCAGCTCAACACTTTGCAGGCTCGCCTGGGCTTCCTGTTTTTCTTTTTCAAAGCTGACGCCCTGTACGTGTACGTCCAAGCGCACCACATGCAGACCCGTCATGGTTTCGATGGCTTTGCGAACGTTTTCCTGTACGTTTTGGGCGGCCGTCTGGATGGGCGTGCCGTATTCCACGACCACATACAGATCCACCGAAGCCTCTTCCGAGCCGATCTCCACCTTAACGCCCCTGGTAATGTTGCGGTTTCTTCCAAACACATCCGTAATGCCGCCGCTGGTGCACATACCCGCGATGCCTTCTACCTCGTTGGCGGCAACGCCAGCAATGATTGCTATAACCTCGTTGGCATAGGTGATGGTTCCGGTGGGATCATCGTCCCTGCGCAAGCTCAAAGGCAGATTGTCCTTTTTCGCAGCCACGCATTACACCTCCTGTGGCACATCATTTCCTGTGCGTAGTATAACAGATTTTCCGGCGATTGACAACTTTACGCTCGTAAAATATGGTTGCGCGAAAAACGGTTACTCGATCACGCGGATCTTCAGCATGTCCAACTGCTGTTTTTGCACGGTCGCGGGCGTATCCATCATCAGGCACACACCGTTTTGAATCTTGGGGAACGCCAGCACATCGCGCAGGCTGTCCGCTCCGCTTAGGATCATCACCATACGGTCGATGCCGAAGGCGAACCCGCCGTGCGGCGGCGTGCCGTACTGGAACGCTTCCAGCAGGAAGCCAAACTTCTCATTGGCCTCCTCGGGGGTCAGGCCGATCAGCTCGAACATTTTCGCCT
>JADGQP010000056.1 GCA_017881705.1 Christensenellaceae bacterium | reverse complement strand
TATCTTCGGTTTCCCACGATGAAACTTCCGCGTACTCAACGGAAGATGTGTTAATTTCCACAACCTTGAGATGCAGTGTTCCCGACAGCGTTTTTGGCATGATTTCCGGATGGGTGATTAACATATCCACAAGCAGCGCGGAACCGTCGGAATCCCACAGAATATCTTGCATCTCCTCCTGGCTCATATCATCTTCGATGGAGAGATAGGATAAAACCGTATACAACGGCACGCCGACAGATTTAGCGGCTTCAAGAAAAGTGCTGCTTTCAGGCACTTTCAACCGGGTGGCTTCGCTGGCTGGAAGCTGATCCCCGATATCGCTGTTGGACATCTGAATTAGCGCGGTGGAACCGTCCGCGGGTGTCGCGTCGGTAGTGACGTAAACGAGCCGCCCGTCCGCCAGCGTTTCGCGAAGCGTGATGTTCAGGGGTCCGACGCTGTAAGCCTTCTGTTCGGTGGCGGACAGCTCGGTCCTGGCTGCGTCGGGTACCGAGGTATGGTAATACCGGCCGAAAAAATCGACCAGCCCCAGGCTGCTAACCGCGTAAGCAACGGCCATTACGGCCAGCAGAACCAGTACGGCGATTAGTAAAACCCGCCGCAGCGTGCGATTCACCCGATTTTCAGTCTGTACGGAGCGTGCTGTGTCCATCAACGCCGCACGGCAGGCGTCTGGCATCGGGTGAAACGCCTTTTGAAGGTCAAATGGTTCGATCTTGCTCATATTCATACCTCAAGCTCCTTTCTCAGCTGGATTTTTGCGCGGTACAGCCTGCCGCGAACCGTGGACTCGGGCAAGCGCAGGGTTTGCGCAATCTCCGCTTCGTCCATTCCTTCGGCATAACGAAGCACCAGAGGTAAACGAAGCTTCTCTGGCAGCGCGTGCAGCGCCAGGGCCAACGCCGGATCGGGCGCCGGCGCCGCCGGTTCCGGAACGGAATCCAGCGGTGTGACGCGGCGCTGTTTACGTTGAAACGTGTGACAGACATTGATTAGAATGCGCGTGACCCAGGTAACAAAGAATTGAGCGTTCCGAAGCGTGTTCCGCTTTTCCCATGCCTTTAGTGCGGCTTCCTGCAGGGCGTCCCTGCAGGCGTCGTCATTATGCAGGATTGTGAAGGCTACGCGGTACATCATCTCGCTGTGCGCTTCAACCTCCTGCACGAAGAAGTCCTTGTCCATCCAATCACCTCTCGAACCTTTCTAAACATTAGACGGCCAAGGACTACCTTTCCTCACACATACAAGAAATAATGATGGGGGAGATGCTTTTCACCCTATAAAAAAAGGCCGCCCGCATCGATGCCGGCGGCCTGAACGCCCTTGGATTGTTTCGGGCATTTGCCTGCGCGCTTACTTCTTGTTGACGCTCTCCTTCAGGGCTTTGCCAGCCTTGAACACGGGCGCTTTGGAAGCGGCGATCTTAATCTGCTCGCCGGTGCGGGGGTTGCGGGCAACACGGGCGGGACGTTTACGGACCTCAAAGGAACCGAAGCCGACGACCTGAACCTTTTCACCGGCGGCAAGAGCGGCGGTAATCGACTCGGTCACGGCGCCAAGGGCCTTTTCGGCATCTTTCTTGGTGAAACCAGTCTTTTTAACGATAGCGGCAGTCAATTCAGCTTTGTTCATAGGTAGTTCCTCCTTTGTTATTGGACCATTTACATGGTGCATTTCGGGTTGACCGTTGAAAAGCAGACTTCTAGCCCTCAACCGACGGCTTCTCTTGCTTTTCTGCTTCCCAGTATACATCCATTTCGGACAAAGTCAAGGCCTCAATTGATTTTCCGGCCTTTCGTACAGAATTTTCCATCTTCGTAAAACGGTCAACGAACTTATCGGTCGAGGTATGCAACGCGATATCCGGGTTTTTTCCGCAAAGGCGACAAACGTTCACCGCCGAGAAGAAAAGGTCGCCCAATTCCATTTCGGGATCAACCTGCCGGACCAGGCAATCGCGCACTTCCTCGGCTTCCTCGTGCACTTTGCCAAGCGCCGAAAGCGCGTCCGGGAAATCAAAGCCGACCTTCGCTGCTTTGTGCTGTACTTTTTCGGCGCGCATGGAGGCGCTCAGGCCCGTAGAAACGTCGCGCATGGATTCCGATACGCTGCGGATGCCGCGCTGCTTGCGCTTGATGGCATCCCAGTTTTCCAGCACCTGCGCGGAAGTATCCGCGCGTACGGAGCCGAAGATATGGGGATGGCGCTCGATCATCTTGCCGGTAATGGCGGTGGTAACGTCCCCGATATCAAAATCGCCGTGCTGGCGCGCGATCTCGGCGTGAAACACCACCTGCAGCAGCACATCGCCCAGTTCGTCGTACATGTGGGCTGTGTCTCCGTCCCGTACGGCGCCAATGAACTCGTAGCTCTCCTCCAGCAGGTTGGTTAGCAGGCTTTCATGGCTCTGTTCCTTGTCCCAGGGGCAGCCGTCCGGCGCGCGCAGCCGTTTCATCACCGCCACCAGATCGTCCATATCAAAGCGTTTACGCGCCTCCATCGGCACGGGGGGTATGTAGCAGGCTGTCAGATGGTCATACGCGGTACGGCGATCCAGCTCGAAAAGCGGTATCTCAACCTTCTCAAGCGTGCCGTCCTCCTTGCCGGTCAGCAGCGTAACCGACGTATCGTCTGCGAGCAGGTGCATCAGATTGAGCTTGCAATCGCCCGCGCACTCACGGCTGTGCAGTTCGCACAGCAAAAGCCCCTCCCCGGGGTTTACGCGCGATTCGCGGAACGCTTCCGCGGAACACAGCCTAAGCGAACCGACGGGAAGGCCGAGAGCCGCAAGGCAGCGATCCGTGTGGCTCACTCCGGGTAAAAAAGCAAGCGATACACCTGCAGCTCGTTTCAGCTCCGTCACGGTTGCATCCATCGCGGCGTCCGGCACGGCATACAGCACGTCTCCTGCCTGCGCAAGCGCAAGCAATCGCTTTGCGGCCGACGCGTTGAACGCGTCGAAATCCTCGCTTTGCTCATAGAGCGAATCCAACGTTTCAAACGGAAGCGCGTTTTGCGTAAGCCAGGCGGCCAACGCGTGCCGGCCGGTGCGCAACACCCGCGTTTGAGCGGCGCGCAGCGCCTCGATCGTCTGAGCGGTCAACAGGGAAACGTTTCCCGTGGAAACGGTGGCGATGGTGATGGTATGCAATGCGAAGGCCTCCTTCGTTATGACTGGGGCGTTTGAGAAGCGTGCTTTTTTGCGCGGATTCTTCGGGTAAACGGCCGCAGATCCTCCTTGTGCAGCGCGCCCAACAGACGGGCGAACACGCCATAGGAAATGATGCCAATCAGGATCAGCAACAGCGTAGTGAGGCGGCTGGAAGGCAGAACCTTCTGGGCCAGGTAGATCGCCGCGCCCATGCAGGCTGTGGCTGCCAAAGGTTTGAAGAAAATATTCAGCGGGTCGTATGGCAAGCGGGCGTATTTATGCGCGTAGTACAGGTTGGGCAGCATGCTGACCCCGTAGCAGACCAGCGAACCCATCGGCGCACCGTAGATGTTGATTTCCGGTATGCCGATCAGGTTGTAGTTGATCAGAATTTTAAATCCAACGCCGATCAGCAGCGTGTACATCGGAATACGCTGCTTATGCAGCCCTTGCAGGATGCTGCTGGTAGCCTGTACCACCGTAAAAAGAACAATCGTTAAGCTGGACACGCTCAACAGCTCCGCCGTCTGCACCAGGGATTCGTGCGTGGGGAACGGGTAAACCAGCGTAAGAATGGGGCTTGCCAACATGCTCATGCCAAGGCTGCAGGGAAGGCCGATTAAAAACGCCATGCGAAGCCCCGTATGGCTCTGGCGGCGAACGCCTTTCCAGTCCTTTCGGCCTACGGCCGCGGATACCGCGGGTACCAGGCTCATCGATATCGCTATGGACAGCGCGGTGGGTACGTTAATCAGGTTGATGACATAGCCGGAATAACGGCCGTACATAGCGCGCGCTTCCTCCTGCGCGAAGCCGGCCGTTTGCGTAAGCAGGTTCATAATCATCCCGGAATCGATAAACGCCGCCAGAGGTACGATGCAGGCGGAAAGCGTGATTGGGATGGCCAACGTTAAAAGCCGCTTGGTCAGCGCCCGCCCGCTGAGTTTCTCGGCGCTTTCATCCTGTGGCAGTTGCTGAAAAGCCGGACGGCGACGGCGGTATACTACGGTAATATAGAAAAGTGCCACACCTTCGGCGATGGAGTTACCAAACAACGCCCCTGCCGCGGCGTAGCTCACATTGATGCTCTGCGACGTGCCCATGCCGACGCGTGAACCCAGGTAGGCCAGCGGAAGGGCTACCGCCACCTTGCCCACCTGTTCGATCAGCTGGCTGATCGCCGTAGGCACCATGTTCTGCTGACCCTGCATGAAACCGCGGAAGGCGCTCATGGTGCATACGAGTAAAAGTGCCGGCGCGATGGCTATGAAACCCAACTGCGTTTTCGGGTCGCCAACGCGAGCGCTCAAAAACGGGTTGAACACAATCATCAGGAACATGCCGATGGCGCCCATCACCGACAGGATGGACAGAGCGTTACGGAACGCGCGCCGCGCGTTTTGGGGATCGTTACGGGACAGCGAAAAGCTGACCATGCGGCTTACCGCCACCGGCAAACCCGCGGAGGATATGGTTAAAAGCAGGTTATAGGTTGGATAAACCAACTGAAACGTGCCAAATCCCTGATCGCCGATCAGCCATGCCAACGGAATGCGATATAAAACTGCGACGATTTTACAGATCAAGCCTGTAACGCTTAAAATCGCCATTCCGCCGACGAGGGACCTTTGCTTATCGCTCACGCTTGCGCCTCCGTTTGCCATTTACCGGTTTATTATATCAGATTTTAAGGATGAAACAAGACGCTGGGCAACGGCATAGTTTTTCATGCTGCGTCTTTGGAAACGACCATTGGCAAAATACCGCGGCAATGATATGATCGCAGCATGCAGGAGGATCTTACTATGAACTGGGAACCTTGCTGGCTTCCGGCGGCGGATGTGCCGGAAACACTGCGCTCCCCCGCGCAGGCGGCTCGCTGGGAACTGGAACAGCAAAACGTGGAAAGCGCCCTGTCCGTTCAACCGCAACTGGGCGATGCTTACGAAATTACTGACGGGCCGGAAGGCTGCCGGATTATGGGCGGGGAAACAGGCGTGCTTTACGGGGCGCACCGCCTGCTGTTCAACCGCCGTGTAGGGCTTCCGCTGCCCGTGGGGATGCGCGCGCCCGCTTATCCGTTCCGGATGCTCGACCATTGGGACAATCTTGACGGGTCGGTGGAGCGCGGATACGCGGGGAAGTCACTTTTCTTTGACAATGGCGACTTTTCGAAAGATTGGCCGCGCCTGCGAGCCTACGCGCGCCTGCTTTCTTCCGTTGGCATCAACGTGGTATGTCTGAACAATATCAACGTTCAGCCTTGCGCGCAGGAGCTGATTACCGAACGTTTTTTGCCCAAGGTGGCGGAACTGGCTGAAGCATTCAGCGTTTTTGGCGTTCGCCTGATGGTCTCGGTGGATTTTTCGATGCCGCTTTCCTATGGCGTGCCGACCGCCGACCCGTTGGATGATCGTGTGCAGGCTTGGTGGCGGGAGCGTGCGGCGCTGATTTACCGGTACGTGCCTTCGCTGTTCGGCTTTTTGGTGAAGGCGGACTCGGAAAACCGACCCGGGCCGTACGCTTACGGCCGCAGCCATGCGCAGGGAGCCAACCTGCTTGCACGCGCGCTGAAACCCTTTGGCGGCAGGGTTGTTTGGCGTTGTTTCGTTTATAACTGCCTCCAGGATTGGCGGGATACCCACACCGACCGCCCTATGGCGGCCTATGAAAACTTCGCTGATTTGGATGGGCAGTTTGAGGACAACGTGTTGCTGCAAATGAAGCACGGGCCTTTCGATTTTCAGGTTCGGGAGCCGATTTCGCCGCTGCTGCTGGTTATGCCGCACACCGCCAAGGCGATGGAAGTGCAGCTGACGCAGGAATATACCGGACAGCAGATTGATCTGTATGCCATGCAGGGCATGTGGGATGAAATATCGGCCGATCTGCCCCGAGGAACTCTAAGCGGCGTAGCAGCGGTGGCCAACACCGGCCTGAGCCGATGCTGGACGGGGCACCCGTTCGCGCAGCTGAACCTGTTCGCTTTCGGGCTTATGGCCTGGCAGCCGATGAGCTCGTTCAAAACGGTGACGCGCCTGTGGGCGCAACTGACGTATTCGCTTCAGGGGGTGCCCCTGCAAACGCTTACGGATAGTTTGCTGCTCAGCCGTGAGATTTATGAAAAATACACTGCGCCCCTGGGTTTAGGCTGGATGGTGAACCCCGGGCATCACTACGGCCCAAGCCCCATGGGGTATGAGTATTCCGCATGGGGTACCTACCACCGCGCGGACCGGGAAGCCGTTGGCGTGGACCGGACCGAGCGCGGCACAGGCTACCTGCTGCAATACCCGCCCGCGCTGCAGGCGCGCTACCGTGATCCGGCGACGTGTCCGGAAAAGCTGCTGCTGTTTTTTCACCGTCTGCCCTACGGTTACCGGATGCGGGACGGCCGAACGCTGATCCAGCGTATATACGACAACCACATGGAGGGCGTTTGGGAAACGCGGCAGATGGCGGATAAAATCCAAACGCTTTCCGCGGTTTTGCCGGAGGAAGTTTATCAGACCGTTTGGGAACGGATGGAAAAGCAGATCACTAACGCCTGCGAATGGCGGGATGTCATCTGCAATTTCTTCTACCGTTTATCCGGCGTAAGGGACGAAAAAGACAGACTATAGTTTCGGAGGGTACGATGTATGGAAAAGACCCCTAATTTACTGCTGACTTGCGGCATCCCCCAAACGGAGATCGACAGTCGGATCGAAGAAACATTCCGTTTGATTTTTTCGGATCCTCACGAGCGTTTTTATTTCGAGTCCGGCACGGACGCCGGATACATGCTGGACACCGGCAATTTCGACGCGCGTACCGAAGGCATGAGTTATGGCATGATGATGGCTGTGCTGATGAACCGTAAGGATCTGTTTGACCGACTGTGGACGTTCAGTTACAAGTATATGTATAATGAAACAGGCCCTTATACAGGGTATTTCGCCTGGTCGGTTACGCCGCAAGGAAAACACAACAGCGACGGACCCGCGCCGGATGGGGAAGAGTATTACGCCATGGCGCTGTTCTTTGCCGCGGCACGCTGGGGCGAGTGGGAAATCCCGTTCAACTACGCGGCGCAGGCCCGCACGATATTGCGACACGCCTTACACCAGCATGAGCTGGCAGCGGGCGGTCAGCCCATGTGGGATACGGAAACGGCGCTGATTAAATTCGTGCCCGAACTGCATTTCAGCGACCCAAGCTACCATTTGCCGCACTTTTATGAGCGCTTCGCACTCCTGGCTGACGAGGCGGATCGCCCGTTTTGGCGGCGCGCGGCGGACGCGAGCCGCGCCTATCTGGTAAAAGCCTGCCACCCCGTAACCGGCCTGGCCGCTGAATACGCGCATTACGACGGATCGCCCGAGATCATCCGCGGTCACGGTGCTTTTTTCAGCGACGCGTACCGTGTGGCCATGAACATCGGCCTGGATAGCGCGTGGAACGGCAAACGGCCCGAATACGCGGCGATCGCCAGCCGGCTGCAGGCGTTTTTGTGGGACAAAGACCCCTTTATGACCTACACTATCGAGGGAGAAGCCAAGCAGCCGCCCGCGCTGCATCCCACGGCGCTGGTGGCAACCACAGCCGCCGCGTCGCTGGCGACAGACGGCGCGCTAAGCCGGCAATGGGTGCGTCGGTTTTGGCAAACGCCGCCCAGAACGGGCGAACGTCGGTATTACGACAACTGCCTGTATTTCTTCTGCCTGATGATGTTGGCGGGTCGATACCTCCCCCTCGCGTGAGCGCACCGCAAAGACCGCTGGCAATCGAAAGAAAATTTGGAAAACTATATTTTTTCTGGCAAGTGGTCTTACACGGGGCATTTTACAGCGTGAAAAGGCATGATATCCTAAGAACAATGAAATGGCTGCTTCCGGCATGCCAAATTCAATAGGAGGAGGAAAATACATGCGTAAACTTGTTTCCCTGTTTATGGCGTTGGTGATGCTGGCCACCGTAATCGCGATTCCCGCGATGGCCGATTCCGCTCAGGACCCGATCACCGTGTCGGTGTTCATCGGTGACCCGCGCGACCAGCCCGCGTCCGACAACAAGATCTTCAAAAAGATCGAGGAAGAATTCGGCCTCAAGTTCGAGTTTGAATTCCTCGCGGGCGACCTGGACGAAACGCTGGGCGTGAAAATCGCCGGACAAGACTACGCCGACCTGATGGACGGCGGCAACAGCGCAGAGAAACTCATCTCCGCTGGTGCTCTGATCGACTTGATGCCCTACATCAGCGAAGAAAAGACCCCCAACATCTACAATTACATCCAGCCCTACCTTAAGCGCCTCCTCAACGATAAGGGGCAGCTGTTCATCATCCCCAACTACGGCCGCTACTACAACACCGAAGAATACGGCATGAACTACGTCAACGGCCCCGCATTCTTCCTGCAAAAGAAAGTGCTGGCCTGGGCGGGCTACCCCGTAATCAAGACCATGGACGAGTACTTTGACATTATCGAGAAGTACGTGGCCGCCAACCCGACCAACGACAAGGGACAGGCCAACGAGGGCTTCGCCATCCTGTGCGACAGCTGGCGCGCGTTCTGCCTGTTCAACCCTGTGCAGCACCTGATGGGCCGTCCCAACGACGGCGACGTTATCGTGGATATCGACAACAACTATAAGACCGAGGCGTATGTGATTCAGGATTACGCCAAACCGTACTATAAGAAGCTCAACGAACTGTATCACAAGGGCCTGATCTCCCAGGATACGTTCGTGATGAACTACGACCAGTACATCGCCAAACTCTCCAGCGGCACCGTGGTCGGCATGTTCGACCAGACCTGGGACTTCCAAACCGCCACCGACGCGCTGACGGCCGCCGAGATGTTTGACAGCACTTACCAGGGACTGCCCATCGTGTACACAGAAGCGGAGGCCGGCAAACCGATTACCGAGCACTACCTCAACGGTACCGTTATCAACGTAAACCGCGGCTTCGGCATCAGCGTAAACTGCCAGTATCCCGAGCGCCTGGTGCAGTTTATGGAAAAGATGCTCAGCGACGATTGGCAGAAGATCGTTTGGTGGGGCATCGAGGGCGAAGATTACAGCGTGGAGAACGGGCGTATGGTACGCACGTACGACCAGATCCAAGACGCTGCCAATGCGGTGTGGAAGAACGCCAACAGCGCCTACGTGCTTACCAACTCCATGCCCAAGAAACAGGGCAAGATGGACGACGGCAACTCTTGGGATCCCGCGGTTCAGCCGGAGAACTACTACCTCCAGATGAACGATTACGACAAGGATTTCCTGGCCCATTACAACATGAAGCGGCCGCTGGACTTCTTTAACAAGCCGATCACGCTGGCGCCCTACGGCGAAGCCTGGCAGATCGACGTAACCGTGGATCAGGCAGCCAACGATGCCAAGGCGGCGTTCCAGGATACCGAACGCAAGATGCTGCCGCAGGTGATTATGTGTGACGCAAGCGAATTCGACGCGACATGGCAGAAATTCGTAGACTCCGTGAACGCCATTCCCATCTCGGATTTCGTGGACTTCATGCAGCAGCAAATCCTCGATCTGGTTGCCAAAAACTCCTGATATCATCCCGGAAACAGCGGCGGGAGGGTTCTCCTCCCGCCGCTGTTATTAGGCGGCCAAAACCGTGCGTACCCTGATTTTGACCCAAGCGAGGTGTGTGCCCTGTGCGCAGCGCTAACGCGGAAACAACCGCGGCAGTGAAGAAAGACTTGAGAATCCGGCCGGTTTCCTTTGGGAAAAGGCTTTGGATGCAAAGACAACTCATGCTGATGAGCGTGCCGATGCTCCTATACATTTTTTTATTCAATTATTTCCCGCTCTGGGGCTGGATCACGGCCTTTATGAATTACAACCCTGCCAAACCCCTTTTCGAAAACGAATGGGTGGGCATGAAAAACTTCGTGTGGCTCTTCAGCAAGCCGGAATTCATCGGCGCGATTCGCAACACGTTCGCCATGGCTGCCATCAACCTTGTGTTCGGGTTTGTGTTCCCCATCCTGATGGCGCTTTTCCTCAACGAAATCCGTACCATGCATTTTAAACGTACCGTGCAAACCATTACCTATTTGCCGCACTTTTTAAGCTGGGTTATCGTCGTGGGCATTGCGCAGACCATTTTCTCAAGCGACGGTGCGGTAAACAAGCTGCTGCTCTCGTTGGGCTTGGTAAAGGCTCCCGTTTTCTTCCTGGGCGAAGGCAAGTATTTCTGGTGGCTGGTGGGTGTGATCAACCTGTGGAAAGAGTGCGGGTGGAACACCATTATCTATCTGGCCTCGATGAGCGCCATTGATCCTGCACTTTACGAGGCGGCGGATATGGATGGCGCGGGTCGTTTTAAGAAAATGCTTCATATCACGCTGCCGGGCATCAAGAGCACTTTCCTGGTGCTGTTGGTGATGAACATCGGCTATTTAATGGAAGCCGGTTTTGAGATTCAATACCTCATGGGCCAGAACGTGGTGATGGACTGGTCGCAGACGATTGATATTTTTGCCCTGAAATACGGAATCACCAAGGGACAATACAGCAGGGCCATCGCCGCCGGTATTTTTAAGAGCGTCGTTTCCATCGTCCTGATGCTGAGCGCGAACTTTACCGCTAAGCGTCTGGGCGAGGATACGCTGCTGTGAGGAGGCGGACAATATGACGGATACATCCTTACGGGTTCGGCATAAAAACCATAAGAAACTGCCGATTTTCCCGCTTGTGAACGGGACTGTGATGATATTGATTGTGTTTATCACGCTGTATCCAGTGCTCAATACCGTCGCCATTTCCTTTAACGACGGCACCGACGCCGTACGCGGCGGTATCGGCCTGTGGCCCAGACAGTTCAGCTTGAAAAGCTATGAAACCATTTTTTCGGATGAAATCATCTTCAATGCTTTCTTCATCACAATCGCGCGCACAGTGATCCAAACGGTAATCAACGTCGTGCTGACCTCCATGCTTGCTTACGCGCTGAGCCGGCGTGAATACGTGCTGCGGAAATTCATCACCACAGCGTTCGTGTTGACCATGTACATCAACGCCGGCCTCATCCCAAACTACCTTTTAATCCAGCGCACGCTGGGCCTGAGCAAGAGCTTTTGGGTTTATATTATCCCCACCATGCTTTCCTGCTTTAATATGATCGTTACACGCACGTTTATTCTGGGCCTGCCGGACGCGCTTGTGGAATCGGCGCGCATCGATGGCGCGGGGGATTTTCACCTGTTTTGGAAGATCATTTTCCCGCTCTGTACGCCGGTGCTTGCGACGGTGGCGCTTTTCGTGGCGGTGGGCGCTTGGAACAGCTGGTTCGATACTCACCTGTATAATGCCAGTAAAGTCAACCTTCATACCCTCCAATACCTGCTTAAAATGAAGCTGGCCACAACCACCAACAGCGCAAACGCGGCGATGACCAGTGCGGACGCCGCAGCCAGCACCACCAACACCACGCCCGTCACCATCCGCGCGGCCATTACGGTGGTTTCCGCCGCGCCCATTGTGGCAATCTATCCCTTTTTACAGCGTTATTTTGTGGTGGGGCTGAATGTGGGCAGCGTAAAAGGCTGACGGTTTGCGGCCGCTCTCCTGTGTTCTTCCTGTGGGGGCTTTTAAGTTTTTTACAACGCATAAGCCTTTGACCAGGTTTTTTCACCTGGGACAAGGAGCCGTGAGTGGCGTTAATTTTCGCACCAACGGCTGAATTGAGAAACGAGCGGAATAGCATGGGCACCTTTGGCGACGCCTTACGGCGCATCCGGAAACGTTATTTCCCCGTTGCGGGCATCGCCTGGTTCTGTCGGCGGTATTGTTCCGGCGTAAGCCCGTAACGGCGCTTAAAATGCTTGAGGAAGCGCTTATACTGCGAATAGCCTACCCGTTCGGCGATCACGCAAACATTCTCATCCGTGCGATATAGCAGAAGCGCCGCGCGCTCTATTCGCAATGCAGCCAGCCATTCCCGAAAGGCGGTTCCCGTTTCGTCGCGAAATACCCTGCCAAGGTAGGTGGCGTTGTAACCCAGCGCCGAGGCGACGTTTTCTACGGTAAGACGTTCTTCGGCGTGCGTTTTCACGTATTCGGCCACGCGGTCACTCAGGCGTTCCTGTTCCGGCGCCAGCAGGCGAATGGCAAGCGTGCATATCGCTTCCAGATCCGCGTCCTGCGCCGTTAAAAACTCGGCGAACTTCTCGGGCTGCTTGGCAAACTGCTGCGCGCACTCCGTAACCAACTGCTGACGGGCGCGTGTCTTTGCATCCGCCCCACAGGCGGCGCAAAAAGTTTCCAGTTCAGCACAGCGCGCCTGGCATTCGCCCGATTGCCGAAGAGCCACTGCGCGTGTAAGCACGGCCACGCGTTCGGCAAGCGCGCCGCAGGAGGTATCCAGCTGCGCGGCCAGATGCGCGCGAAGCGCGGCCAGCCGCGAAGGGTCGTCGGTGCGGTCGCTCTGCAGCAGGTGACTATGGCGCTCTTTTAAAATCGCTTTTACGGTTTCCCATTCCGGCTCGGCATTTTCATCCTGCCAATGGACGACCAGATATTCCTTATCTTCCAGAATGCATGTGCCGGCCGCGCCTTCCGCATAGACGGAAAGCACGCGCTGCATATCCCCGTGACACAGCGGCGCGCCCCAGGTGGCTACCCGCCACCAACCGCCTGCCGGAACCGCGTCCGCAGGCATGCCGCAAAGCAAGGATGAAACGGCTTGTGTAAAGGCCGCGCGCTTTTCCGAGAGGGTCGTTTCCCTTTCAAAAAGCCTGCGCCGCACGTGCGTAAGCACGGCGGAGGCTTCCTCGGGTTCCACGGGTTTGAGCAGGTAACCGGCCGCGCCCAGCGCCAGCGCGCTTTTAGCGTACTCAAAATCGCCGTATCCGCTGACGATAACGAATTGACCGTTAAACCCCTGCCGTTTGGCGGAGCTGATCAGTTCCAGCCCATCTACGCCCGCCATACGGATGTCCGTTACGATCAGCTCGGGGCGATCCAGCGGAAGGCGACGGAGCGCCTCGGCGCCGCTGGAACATTCCGCGCAAACCTCAAACCCCTCCGACCGCCAATCAATGAGCAATTTCAGCCCTTCCAGGGCAAAAGGTTCATCGTCCACCAGCATCACTCGGATCACGGCTTATCCCTCCTCCACAACGCTTTCGGGTATTCGGATGGTGGCGATCATGCCATGTTCCGGAGCGAGGCGCAGCTCCAGCACGACAGCCGTGCCGTAATGTAATGCCAGCCGGCGGTAAATGTTTTGCAGCCCCACGCTTTCGGGTATGTCCCGGGCGCTGACGATCTGCCTTTGCAGCTCTTCCAGTTTCCCGGGTTTCATGCCCACGCCGTTATCGCTTACCTCCACCGTGAGTGTTCCGTCCGCTTCCACCCGTGCCATGATGTGGATAAAGCCGGGCTCGCTGAGGCTTTGGATGCCGTGCTTGCAGGCATTCTCCACCAGCCCTTGCACGCTCATCACAGGCACGGTGCGCTTTTCAGCCTCGGGTGTTACGTCGAACTCATAACGCAGTTTGTCGCCAAAACGGAACTGTTCCACTTTCAGTACCATACGCACGAAGTCCAATTCCTCACCGAGGGGCACCACGTCCCGCGAGGTATCCACCATCCGGCGCAGCAGTTTGGAAAGCGCGCGGATAATCTCGGCCTCCTCTGTGTGACCGTTGCGGACGCTCAGCACCAGTATCGCGTTTAACGTGTTAAACAGAAAATGCGGATCGACCTGTGCCTGAAGGTATTTCAGCTCCGCGCGCACATTCTCCAGTTCCAGGCTCTTTTGTTTTAACTGCAGCACGTACAGATCGTTGATCAGCTGACTAAGCCGTGTGCCCATGGCGTTGAAATGCGCGGTAAGATTGCCGATTTCGTCGCGGCCCGCCTCATGTTCGATGGGGGAGAAGTGCTCGGCGGTCATGCTGTCCATATGGCGCAGCAACCGCTGGCTGCGTAACGCTATGGAACGGGAAAACAACAGCGCCATCGCACCCGCGAATACGGAGCATACCACGCCCAGCGATAACCCCACCCATACGGCCTCCCGAATGCTGCGCTGCATCGGCTCCACATTGATATTGGCCAGCAGCTTCCAGCCCTGCATGGCTGTGTGCTCGCCAAACGGCATGGATAAGGCTGTGTTTTCAGGCGGTCGGATGCTGCGATCCGACATATGGATATCCTGCAGGCTATCGGGGTAGCATACGGCCGTGCCGTCCGGCGCTACCAGGTACAGCGAGAGGTAGGATCTTTCGTCCGTGATCAGTCGGTTAATGGGCTCCATGTTGAAATCGATCCGTAAAACCTCTGTGTAGGGGGACTGGTCATGCAGTGACCGGGTGAGGCACAACTGCAAAATGCTGGTTTGCCCCACCTGCTGGCGCAGATACACCTCCAACTGTGCGTCGGCCGGCGTTTGCGGGGGAAACCACTCCTGCGAACGAAGCGCAGCGGTGATATGTCGGCAGATTCCGCCGTCAAACACGGTCGGGTTGTTGGTGTAGAGCGTAAGATCCGTTACCTGTTGGGAATAAGCCATCGAATATCGGGTGAGAATAGGGCGCATTTCGGAGTAATAGGTGCTATAATACGCGTTAGGCGTTTCGTATCGACGCGCCAGCAGCCCTTCGATCTGGCTGTCGCTGGAAACTGCGTTGCTCAGCGACACAACGTTTGAAAACTGCGTGTTCAACGTTGTGTACACCCGCTGCAGCGATTGCTCGGCATTATGGGTTTCCCGCACGCGGATTTCCGCAGTCACATTGGTAAGCACGTATATCAACAGAACGCCGATGGGCACAAGCACCCCCAGCAGATAGAGCAGTATGAACTTGCTGCGAATCGGCAGGTCGTTAATTCGGTGCATGGCAATCCTCCCTGGAAGCCTCGGCGCCGCGGTACGCGACCGGACTTATGCCCATACGGCTGTGAAACTGCCTGGAAAAGTAATCCACGTCTTTAAACCCGACTTCCATGGCAATCTCGCCAACCGAGCGCATCGTTTGGCGAAGCAAAAGACAGGCGTGCTCAATGCGCGTTACCTGAAGCCTGCGGTGGAAAGTCGCGCCTGTGTAACGGCGCACGATTTGCCCAAGATAGGCGGAGTTCATATGCAGTTCGTCCGCGACCGTACCAATGCATAACGGCTCGGCGTACCGTGTGCGAATCGCCGCCACGGTTGCCTGCACCGCGGCGGGCCAGCCATCGCCGGTTTCCAGCTTAACGACGCCGCGCATACTGCGCAGCTGCTCGCAAAACGTGTCCAGCCAGGCGGAAGACTCCTGCGTTTCGTTTCGCCATAACGCGCAAAGCGGCGAACGGCTGCGTACGGCAGCGGCGGTGGGAAGCATAGCGTCCAAAGCGGCGGCCATCCACCGAAGCGAGAACCGGCTTGGGTGAAATTCTGCGACTGCCTGGCGCAGGGAAGATAGCGCCGCTTCCAGCGCTTCGGGGTTTTCATCGGTTAGCGCGCTAGCCAGATCGGACGGGCGAAAGCGAGCCAGCCATGCGGCGACGTCCTTGTCGAAAGGCCGGTACAACAGCAGCCCGCCGTGCGTTTCAAACAGCACGCCCTGCGCGTCCAGCGCCTCGCGAAGGCTGCGCGCGAACCCCTGTGGTCCGCTGTATACACCGCCTACGCTCAGCCGGTATTGCGCCCCCTGCGAAAGCCCCGCAA
The DNA here is from genome assembly GCA_017881705.1 of Christensenellaceae bacterium. Classification (GTDB taxonomy): domain Bacteria; phylum Bacillota; class Clostridia; order Christensenellales; family Aristaeellaceae; genus CAXXOK01. Next base: position 22,605 of record JADGQP010000056.1, on the reverse strand, counting down.
GCACGCCGGAGAGAGCGGGCAAATCGCGCTCCACCTGCCGAAAGACCATGCCAACCTGCGTGGGAGAAAGCAGAAAAGGTATGGCGCTGTAAGCGGACAGCATCAGCCCGACCGCTTCGGGTATAGCGTCGCGCTCGCGCACAAGCACCGCGCAATAACAGGGATCGTCCTTCTGCAGGGATAAAAGCGCCCCGGCGCGCAGCATGCTTTCGGGACTTTCGTCGCCAAGTGCGATCCTGTTGAGCACCTGGTCGCGCAATACCGGGATCTTCCGGGCTTCCTTGATGGACGCGCGCGTGTCGAGTTCCGCTTTCACCTTCAGCAGCGTCGCTTCCACCTCTTCAACGTCGATGGGCTTGAGCAGGTAGCCGAAAGCGTGCGTGCGTATTGCGGCCTGCGCGTAAGTGAAATCCCGATACCCGCTGAAAAACAGCACGGTCACGTCGGGGTGGTATCGGTTGACGATCGCGGCCAGGTCGGTGCCCAGCATTCCGGGCATCCGTACGTCGGTAATCAACAGATGCGGTTTTCGCGTATCAATCAGCCGCAGCGCTTCCTGCGCTGTGGCCGCCTCGCCGCAAAGCTCAAAGCCGCAGCGCGCCCAATCGATCATCAGGCGCATCCCTTCGAGCATAAAAGGTTCGTCGTCCGCTATCACCGCGCGATACAAGGATTCACCGCCTAACCTTTATCTTTTTGGGAACGAAGGATTTTTCATGCTTCTGATGAAACCATTATACACACAATGGAAATTGGTTGCAACCAAGGAAAACACGCAAACGGCAATGAAACAAATCAATTTATAAAGGATGGTTAGCCATGAGAAAGCTGCAAATTGACGTACAGGGAACCCGTAAACCGCTCGACCGGTTTTTTGACCACTGCGTAGGCGCGGGCCGCGCGGGGGAGATGCTTCGCGCGCAGACGCTGGAACAGCTGAGCACCTTGCAGGAAAGCTGCCATTTTCGTTACCTGCGCTTTCACGGCCTGCTCAGCGACGATATGGCGGTATGCCGTGAGGACGAAAAAGGTAAATTGCTGTTCAACTGGCAGTATATCGACCTGGTGATGGATGAAATGCTCAAACGCGGCATCCGGCCGGTGGTGGAGCTGAGTTTTATGCCGGACTGCCTAAAGAGCGGCGACAAGACCGTATTTTGGTGGAAAGGCAACATCACGCCGCCCGCGGACAGAAGCCGCTGGCGCCAGCTGATCGGCGCGTTGGTTCGTCACTTCACCGCGCGTTACGGGACCGCCGAGGTGCGCCGCTGGTATTTTGAAGTCTGGAACGAGCCCAACATGGATATGTTTTTTGCCGGCTCGCGGGCGGATTATTTTACCCTGTACGATGACACCGTTGCCGAGGTTAAGGCAGTGGACGCGGCTTACCTCGTGGGCGGCCCCGCTACGGCAGGCCTTATAGAAGGCGCGTGGGTTCCCGAGATGATCGAGCATTGCGTGCAGACCGGCGCGCCTATCGATTTTATTTCTACGCACAGCTATGGCGTGGAAGGCGCGTTTGACGAATTCGGCAGCGACCGGCACAAGTTGATCCCCGTGCCGGACTGCGTGGTGAAAGACGTGCGAAACGTTTGTAAGCAAGTACGAACCAGTGCCATGCCCAACCTCCCCATCCTGTTTACCGAATATTCCAACAGCTATTCCCCGCGGGATAACGTGCATGACAGTTATGTAAGCGCACCGTTTATCCTGTATACGCTCAAACGCTGCGAAGGCTATGTGGACAGCATGAGCTATTGGACGTTCACCGATATCTTTGAGGAAGCGGGCCCCGGGCCTACGCCTTTCCACGGCGGTTTCGGACTGATGAACGAGCAGGGGCTGAAAAAGCCGACATTCTTTGCCTATCGCTGGCTGTGCGAATTGCCGGATACCGAACTGCCTACCGGCGATGCGGATAGCTACGCCGCCGTGGACGATATGGCCGTGCACGTGCTTTTATGGGATTACACCCTGCCCAAGCAGGACGCCACAAACGAGGCCTATTTTACCCGTGATCTGCCCTCGAAGGCGCTGGAGAACGCGCGCGTTGCGCTTTCCGGCTTGACCCCCGGGGAATATACCGTGGAGCGGTATCGCGCGGGGTACCTGGCCAACGACGTGTATACCCTGTACCTGCGCGCGGGACTCAAAGCGTTGGACGGTTATGAAACACCCAGCGCGCAGCAAACCGCGGCGCTGGCCAAACTCACATCCGGCGCGCCGGAAAATGTGGAAAGTTTCACCGTAAGTCCGAGCGGCGAGGCGACGCTTTCCGTACCTATGCGGGAAAACGATGTGGTGCGTCTGATCTTGCGGCGCATCGGCGCGTAAACAGCGAGGAAGAAGCTCCGATGGCGGCGTGCGGCACGATGCGGAAGGCGGAAAACCGGATGGCCAAGCGACAGTTTACGGTGTGCAATCCCTTCGCGGGAGTCTACCATATTCGGGATGCGCTCTCGGCGCATATGACGCTGCTGGTGGGTGAAAAGGCCGCCCTGTTGTTCGATACGGGATACGGCCTTTTCGACCCGCTGCCGCTGCTGCGCCGAATTACGCCGCTGCCGGTTACCGTTGTGCTTACCCACGGACATCACGATCATGCGCTGGGCTGCCGATGGTTTGAAGAAATCTACTTGCCGGAGGGCGAAGGGGAAAGTTACCGGCAAAATGCGGGCGTGGCCGTGCGTGCGCGTATTTTGCAGCGCGCGGCAGATGCGGGCGTGCCTTTGAACGATGAACAGCGCGCCGATTATCTGGCTTCCTTGCTGCCTGAACCCTGCACGCTTGCTCAGCAGTCTTTCGACCTGGGTGGGCTGCATGTACGGGTATGGCCGATGCCGGGCCATACGATGGGTTCGGTAGGCCTGCTTGTGGAAGAAAGGCGGCTGCTGTTGGCCGGGGATAACCTGAACCCCGTCGTCTGGCTGTTTTTTAAAGAATGCACTTCGCTTGCGGAGTACGCGTGTACTATGCGCAGCGCCCTGTACCTGCCGTTTTCACATGTGCTTTGCCCCCACACCGACCGACCCTTCGGGCGCGCCGCAGTAGAGGATTACGTGGAGGGTTTAAGGCCGGAAACCTACCTGAAGGCGAAAACGGTACGGATCGAACCCTATTCGGATGTGACGACTTGCGAATGCGTACCGACCGACGGTTTCAAGCTTGTTTTCGACAGCGTGCGAGCCTATGCGGACGGCAGCCTGATCCGATAAAAAAGGCGGTTCGCTTTCCGCCCATGCGCGCAAAACGCCGAAATATCAACATTTCTTTGCCTCAAGATAGTAAAATGCTTGTATTTCCCAAACCAATATGCTATACTCTACCTGCTTTTCATCCTTCGGAAGGCCTCCCCCAGCACTATACGACCCACATGAAAGAAGGGTTTATCGAAAGAGTGGATATTGTCTTTCTTCCCCGCGCGAGCCGTTTTTTTCTGTCGGAAACGGACATAAAGCCGCGTTTCCGCCGATTTAAAAAAAACGTACGGCGAGAGAGAGACAATAGCAAGCCGCTCTTTTTGATTGCCTTGCAAAGGGAAGCGCTCGCATGAAAGGAAAACAACCTGAGAATGCCGGCAAACAGACAGCGCAAGCCATTGCCGAACGCATTGCCGCGCAGCAGACGCTGGAATTGGTGGAAGTGACGTTACGCAAAGAATCCCAGGGGCTGACCCTGTGCCTGTACATCGACAAACCTGATGGCGTTACGCTGAATGATTGCGAACGTTTTCACCGCGCGGTGCAGCCGGAACTGGACAGCGTGACATACGATTATCTGGAAGTGTCCAGCCCGGGGGTGGATCGCCCCATCCAGGATCCGCGCGGTTTTGAAAAGAACAGAGACGCGCGGGTGGAAGTAAAGCTATATGCGCCCGTAGACGGCGTGAAACGCTACGAGGGCAGGCTTGCGAACATGGATGACGGGAGCGTGACCCTGCGCCTTGAAAACGGCAGCGAGAAAACCTTTCCGCGCAAAGCCGTAGCGCTGGTGAAACCTATAATCGATTTTGAAGAAGAACATGAGAGATAGGAGTTTCGGTAATGAAGGCGACGAAAAAAGTACCGGTTCAGTCCCGCGAGGTTGAGATCATCGATGCCGTGCACGCGCTGGCCGCGGAAAAGGATATCAGCGAAGATATGCTTTTCGGCGCGATCGAGGAAGCGCTGAAGGCAGCCTACAAGAAAAACGTGTCCCGCGACGAAACCGCGCCGGCCAACCTTTCCGTAACGCTGGACCGCCGCACGGGCGTGGCGCACGTGTTTGCCCGTAAACTCATCACCGACGAGATCGAGGACGAAGCTAACCAGATCACCCTGGAGGATGCGAACAAAATCCGCGGCGATTACCAAATGGGCGACATCGCGGAGATCGACGTTACCCCCACCGGCTTTTTACGCACTGCCGCGCAGACGGCCAAACAGGTGATTATCCAGCGCATTCGCGAGGCGGAGCAGGGCAAGATCTACGACGAGTATTCCGAAAAGGAAAACGAAATTCTTACCGCTATCGTGCAGCGTGTGGAGCCGAGCGCCGTTTATGTGGAGCTGGGCCGCACCGAAGGCATACTGGAAAAGAACGAGTGGATCCCGGGCGAGGAATACCGCGCGGACGATCACCTGAAGGTCTACGTACTGGAAGTGAACCGCACCGGCAAGGAAATGCTGCGCGGTCCGCAAGTGCGCGTGAGCCGTATCCACCCGGGGCTGGTGAAGCGCCTGTTTGAAATGGAAGTGCCCGAAATTGCCGCTGGTGTGGTGCAGATTAAATCCATCGCACGGGAAGCGGGCAGCCGCACCAAAATGGCCGTGTACTCCACCGACCCGGTGATTGACCCGGTCGGCGCATGCGTTGGCCCGCGGGGCAACCGCGTGGACAAAGTGGTGACGGAGCTGAAAAACGAGAAGATCGACATTATCAAGTGGTCGCCCGATCCTGCCGAGTTTATCGCCAACGCACTCAACCCCGCGCACGTGCTCAGCGTATTCGTAGCGGACAACGATAAAGCCTGCCGCGTGGTCGTGCCGGATAATCAGCTGAGCCTGGCCATCGGCAAGGAAGGGCAGAACGCCCGCCTGGCCGCCAAGCTTACCGGCTGGCGCATTGATATCAAGAGCCAGGCGCAGGCCGCGCAGATGTTCGACATGGGCGAGCCGCTGCCGGAGGAACCGACAGAGTATGATCAGTATTACGATGCCGCGCCGGAAGCGCCTTACGTCGAATCCAGCTTGCCGGAACTTGCCGACGTGCCGCTGGAAACGCCGGACGAGGACGATACCCTGTAAACTCACCCCCCAGGAGGCGGAATATGCCGGTAAAACCCCGAAAGACCCCGCTGCGCATGTGCGTTGGCTGCCGCGAGATGAAGCCCAAGAAGGAGCTGATTCGCGCCGTGCGTTCGCCGCAGGGCGAGGTTAGCCTGGATGCCACGGGAAAAAAGGCCGGACGCGGCGCGTATGTATGCTTCAACGCCGATTGCCTCAAGCGGGCTCTGAAGCAGCGCCAGCTCGACCGCGCACTGGATGCGCAACTGGACGAGACAACCAACCTGCAGCTGACGGAAACAATGCAGCGGTTACTCAAGGAAAAGGCCGGGGAGGTACCGCGTGACGGATGTAACGCTTAACAGCCTGAAAGGTTTTTTGGGGCTGTGCGGCCGGGCCGGACAGACGGTACTGGGACAGGACGCGTGCGTGGAAGCGGTACGCGGCGAAACGGCCGCTGTCGTTTTAATGGACGAAGACAGCGCCCCGACAACCCGAAAGCGCTTTACCGATTCCTGCGCAAGCCACCGGGTGCCGCTCTATAGCGTGCCCGCCGGGCTGATCGCCCAGGCGCTGGGCAGGGATGGGCGAATGACCGTCGTCGTCAAGCGGGGACGCATGGCGACGAAACTGAAGGATCTACTCAAGGATGAACGTCCCGTCGCGGGAACAGAAACCGGAACGAATGACTCACAGGGCGGATTTTGATCGCAATCATGCGGGGGTGCAAGCGGTACAATGACCAAAGCGAAACTCAAGGATGCCACCAAGGATCTCCTCCAGGGTGCTGAAACCGTAATGGAAAGCGTTTCAACCGTTCGCCACGGGGCGGACGAGCTAATGCAGACGCTTCGTATGTTGGAAAACCAATATGCCCGCGAGGAGGAACTGCGCCGAGCCGAGGAAAAACAGGCCGAGCAGCAGCGCCTGGTACAATTACACGCGAAAGCGTACACCATGCCCGATTCGGAGGAAGAAACCGCGGCGGCTGAAAAGGCGCCGGAGGTTCCTTCGGCGAGCATGCCTGTTAAGGTTCCGCAATCCGCGCCCGCAGCTGCACCGATACCCGCGCCAGCGTCTGCGACAATTCCGACGCCCGCGCCTGAGCAGGCGGCTCCCGCCGCGCAGGAGAAACCTCCCGAACCCACGCAGCCGACAGAGCAACCCGCGCCTGCGGCGGCCGTGAAAGAGGAAGCGCCAGAAGCGGTAAAGGTAGAACCGAAGCAGCCCAAACCGGCGGCTTCCCATGCGGAAACGCCTGCGACGCCTAAAACCGCGGCTCAACCCGCTCACGCCGCGGCTCAACCCGCAGCAGCAGCAACTCAGCCCGCAACTGCAACAGTTCAGCCCGCAAGTGCAGCAGCGCAGCCCGCTCACGCTGCGGTACAGCCCGCCCACGCCGCAGTACAACCTGCCTATACATCGGGTCAGCCCGCTTATACCGCGGGTCAGCCCACCTATACATCGGGCCAGCCCGCCTATATTGCCGGCCAGCCTGCCAGGCCGGCGCGGCCTCCTGTGGGTCAGACGCCATTTGCTGGCGGCGCGCCTCGCGGCCCCTATGGCCGACCGGCGAATCCGCAGGCACCGTATGGTCGGCCCGCCAATCCGCAAACACAACCTCAGCCGGGTGCGTATACACGTCCGGCAGCGCCGCAGGGTGCATATCCCCGGCCCGCTGCACCGCAGCAGCCGGGTGCTTATGTGCGTCCGCCAATGCCGCAGGGTACGTATCCCCGGCCCGCCGCACCGCAGCAGGGCGCGTATGCACGTCCGGCTGCCGGGCAAGGCCCGTATGGCCGTCCGGCCAATCCGCAGGCGCCATATGGTCGGCCTGCCGGCGTCGGCCAGGGCGTTCGCCCTGCGGGCGGTTTTGCCCGCCCAATGGGAGGCGCGCCAGGCAGACCCATGGGCAATCGTCCCGCGAAGGGCCCGGAACTGCAGCCTTCGGTGGAAAAAGAGCGCGTAAGCAATTACGATCCCAATAAAAAGAGCTACATCCGCCAGCACGACCCCGAGCGCGTGGCGAAAAACCGCAAGCAGCTCGCACGAGATACCTTCAACGGCATCGACGACGACGTGGTACGCGGCGGCCGCCGCGCTCGCTCCAAAAAGCCCAGCGCGCAGATGATGATGGCGCCCATCAGGATCGAAAAAGCGTTTATGACGGCTGAAGCCATTACCGTAAAGGATCTTACCGAACGCGTCGGCAAACCAGCCGGCGATATATTGAAAAAGCTGCTGCTTTTAGGCGTGATGGCCAACATCAACAGCGAGCTGGATTTCGACACCGCCAGCCTTGTGTGCGGCGAGTTCGGCGTGGAACTGGAAATGAACATGGCCAAGACCGCCGAGGATGCGCTGACCGAAGCCGATGTGGAGGATGACGAGCAGGATCTGGAACCGCGTCCCCCGGTTATCACCATTATGGGTCACGTGGATCACGGCAAGACTTCATTGTTGGACTATATCCGCCACACGCACGTTACGGCGGGCGAGGCGGGCGGCATCACGCAGCATATCGGCGCGTACACGGTGGAACTGAACGGCCGCAAAATCACCTTCCTGGATACCCCGGGCCATGAGGCGTTCACCGCCATGCGTGCCCGCGGCACACAGGCGACGGACATCGCAGTGCTGGTGGTGGCAGCGGACGACGGCGTAATGCCGCAGACCATTGAATCCATCCATCACGCCAAGGCAGCCAACGTGCCCATTGTGGTGGCGATTAACAAGATCGACAAAGAGGGCGCGAATCCCGAGCGCGTTAAGCAGGACCTGACCGCTTACGAAATGGTGCCCGAGGAATGGGGCGGCGATACCATTATGGTACCTGTCAGCGCCACGACGGGCGAGGGCGTGAGTACCCTGCTGGAAATGATTCTGCTGCAGGCCGATGTGCTTCAGCTGCGCGCCAACCCCAACCGCCTGGCCAAGGGCGTTATTATCGAAGCCAAGCTGGATAAGTCCCGCGGACCTCTGGCGACGGTGTTGGTGCAAAACGGTACCCTACATGTTGGCGACAACATTGTGGTGGGTCTGGCCAGCGGCCGTGTACGTGCCATGATGAACGACAAAGGCGAACGGATAGAGGAAGCGGGCCCCTCGACGCCTGTGGAAATCGCCGGCTTTACCGAGGTTCCCAGCGCGGGCGATGATATCATGGCTGTTTCGGATGATCATCTGGGTCGCCAGGTGGTGGAAGAACGCCGTGACAAACTCAAGGTCGCACGCGCAGCCTCCAACGTGGGCAAGCTATCGCTGGATAACCTGTTCAGCCAGATCGACCAGGGCAAGGTGGAAAACCTCAACCTGATTATCAAGGCGGATGTGCAGGGTTCCGTGGAAGCTGTTAAGCAGGCCCTGGAGAAACTATCCGATGAAAAGGTAAAGGTGCGTGTGCTGCACAGCGCTGTGGGCGCCATCAATAAGGACGACGTCAACCTCGCCGCAGCCTTCAACGCGATCATCATTGGCTTCAACATCCGGCCGGACAGCAGCGCGCGTGACACCGCCGAAAAGGAAGGCGTGGATATCCGCCTGTACCGCATTATCTACCAGGCGATTGAAGATATCCAGAAGGCTATGAAGGGTCTGCTGGCGCCGGAATTCAAGGAAACGATGCTGGGTCACGCGGAAGTACGAAACGTATTCCACATTACCGGCGCGGGCACCGTGGCTGGCTGCTATGTGACCGATGGCAAACTGCAGCGCAACGCTCAGGTACGCCTGCTGCGCGACAATGTGGTTGCTTTCGAGGGCAAGCTGTCCTCCCTGAAGCGCTTTAAGGACGACGCCAAGGAGGTCGCACAGAGCTTCGAGTGCGGCGTAAGCCTGGACGGGTACAACGATATCAAGGAAGGCGATATCCTCGAGTGCTTTATTCTGGAAGAAATCGAGCGCTAAAGGCTCCCCGCTTTTCCACCGACCCATAAGGAGTCAACATTGAGTTATCAACGCATAGACCGTATCAGCGAAGAAGTTCGCCGCGAGGTGGACGCGATCGTGCGCGAACAGCTGCACGACCCGCGTGTGAAAGGCACTTTCAGCATGACCCGCGCGGATGTGACGCGCGATCTGCGCTACGCAAAGATCTACGTGAGCATTTTAGAGGAAGCCGACCGCGAACCGATGATGGCGGCGCTGAAAAGCGCGGCGGGGTTTGTACGGCACGAGCTTGGCAAGAGGATGATTATCCGCTACGCGCCGGAAATTATCTTTGTTGCGGATCACAATATCGAATATGGCGTTCATATCGCCGCGCTGCTTCGGGAGGTGGAAACTCATGACGAACATGAGTGACCGCTACCAGTTGAGCGAGCTGCTGTCCGCGATTCAAAACGCGGACAGCGTATTGCTGTTTCCGCATATTTCGCCGGACGGCGATACGCTTGGGAGTACGCTGGCGTTAAAAATGCTGCTGACACGGCTAAAAAAGCCTGTGACCGTGGTACTGGATGACGAAACGCCGCAAACGCTGGCTTTCCTGCCGGACATCTATTGTGTGCGCCCCTATGCGGAAGCTGCCGATACGATTACGATTTCGGAGGGTGCGCTGGCCATTTCGGTGGACGTGAGCAGCGCAGACCGTATGGGCCGCGCGCTTTCGCTGTACCAAAGCATAAAAAAGACCGCGCAGATTGACCATCACTTCACCAACCCCGGTTTTGCGCAGATCAACCTGATCGACGGGGACGCGTCGGCCTCGGCTGTGTTGGTTTTCCGCCTGTTTACCGCGCTGGGTCAACCCGTGCGGCGTGAAGAGGCTATTTGCCTGTATACCGGCCTGTCCACAGACACGGGCGATTTTGTATACCAGAATACAAACGCGGAAGCCTTCCGCATCATGGAAAAATTGATGGAAGCGGAGCTTCCCATTGCCCATTACGCGCGCATACTGTTTCGCTGCAAGGAGAAGGAACACATTGCGTTGCTGGGCAAGGCGCTGCCGACGATGCGGTATCTTTGCGGAGGCGAGATCGCCGGTATGCGGCTGAGCCTTAAGGATATCATGGCGGTCGGCGTTTCCGGCCAGCATACCGACGGCATCGTGGATTACGCCATCGACGTAATCGGCGTAAAAATCGCCTATTTTGCCAGAGAAACGGAGAACGGCGCCATCAAGGTAAGCCTTCGCGCCATCTCGCCTTACCGTGTGGATACCGTAGCCGAGCAGTTCGGCGGGGGCGGCCATCAGCTGGCCGCGGGCTGCACCATCGTCGGCAGCATGCGCCAGGCGGTAAGCCGCGTGGAAAACGCCCTGAAAAAAGTCTATCTCGGAGGCTCATAACTGTGAACTCCATGGATACATCCCCAAAGCCCGGCCTATGTGGCTTTCTAAACGTGCTCAAACCCCCGGGCATGAGTTCGGCGCAAACGGTGGCCCGTGTGCGCCGATTGCTTTGTGGTGAAAAAACGGGACACGCCGGAACCCTCGACCCTGAAGCCTCGGGCGTGCTGCCGCTGATGATCGGCAAAGCGGCGCGCCTGTTTGACTATCTGCAGGACAAAGAAAAAGCGTATATTGCGGAGATTGCCTTCGGCTATGCCACGGATACGCAGGACGCGCAGGGAAAGGCGATCGCCATGGGGGACGCGTACCCTGACGAGAACGCTATACGCGCCGCGTTGCCCCGTTTTACGGGGGAACAGCTGCAAACCCCGCCTATGTACAGCGCTTTGAGCGTGAACGGTCAGCGGCTGTACCATCTGGCGCGGCAGGGCAAAACGGTGGCGGTTGCCGCCAGACCGGTTACGGTTAATAAACTGGAGCTGCTGGACCTTACGTCCCGCCACGGCGCGCTGATCTCGGTGCGATGCTCCAAAGGGTTTTACGTGCGCACTCTGTGCGCGGATCTGGGGGAGGCGCTTGGTTGCCCGGCGCATATGCGGTTTTTATTGCGTACGCAATCCGGCGCGTTTACACTGGAAACGGCGCATACGCTGGAGGAGATCGCCGAATCCGTACGGTTGTGCGAGCTTGAAAAGCTGCTGGTACCTATGGAAATGCCGATTTCTCACCTGCCGCGGGTCACAGTGCCCCGTGGGCTGGAAAAGCCGTTTCTCAACGGTGTGCCGCTGTCCATCGGTGCGTTTGCGGCCGATGGGCTTACGCCCGGCCTGCCGGTGCGCCTCTACCTGGGGGACAGGCTGGCGGCGGTGGGCGAATGCGACGGGCAAACCCTGAAAACGAAAACATGGCTGTTGGAATAAGCCATTATGTGAGCGACGCACTTTAAATACGCATTTTCGGAGGAAACGCATGAAACTTTGTCTGGATGGTCATTTGAGCACGGATGCTTCAGTGGTGGCGCTGGGCATGTTCGATGGCGTACACGCGGGGCATCGGGTGTTGCTTTGCAAAGCACGTAAAACTGCGGACCAGGAAGGCGTACCGCTGGTGGTGCAGACCTTTGCGCAGCACCCGATGAGCCTGCTGGATCCGGCACATTGCCCTCCTCTTTTAACCACGCAGGAGGAGCGCGTACGGCTGATGGAGGCCCTGGGCGTGGATATATATTGCGCGCAGCCGTTTACCCCAACGGTGCGGGATACCCCGCCGGAAGAATTTGTGGGACGGCTGGTGAGCCGCTGGAAGCCCCGCGCGGTAGTGATCGGCTATAATTACTCGTTTGGCAGCAAGGGTTCCGGCACGCCTGCGTTGCTTTCGGCGCTGGGGGACGCGCTGGGCTTTCGCACCGTTATGGTGCCGGCTATCCGCGCGAACGGCCGGGCCGTGAGCGCCACGGAGATCCGCTCGCTGCTGGCCAATGGACGGGTCCGGCAGGCGCGCGGCTTGTTGGGACGGCCTTATGAGCGCCTTGCGGAGGTTATACGTAAGGAAGGCGACCGCGTTTGGCTGCGCCTTGTGCGGGATGGCAAGCAGGATCTGCCAGCGGGCTGTTACCGCGTGTTGTTTTGCGATGGCGCGAAGGTTTATCCCGCGCTGACAATCCTTGGTGAGGATGGCTCGGCGCTGTGCCGCCTGCCGGGCGTGGCGGAGGGTACGCGCAAGGCGCTGCTGCGGTTTGTCGCGGAACAGGCGTGACTTTCCGGTGTGTGAAACGCCATTGGAAGGCCATTTAACCCCGGGTTTTTTACTGTAAACCGTTTACAAAGCACGGCAGGCATGGTACAATCGATGATGTGCTTGTATGCACGGAACGAACCGCCCGCGCGGACGTTCGATAGCCAAACGGCGGACTATGCGGGCGGCGATTACCATGGGGCGCGCAGGCGCTACCATTACGAGGAGGCAAACCCAATGGAAAAAACGGAAATCATCAAGACTTATGCCCGCCACGAGGGCGACACGGGTTCTCCCGAGGTGCAGATCGCGCTGCTGACCGAGCGCATTAACCACCTCAACGAGCATCTTCTGACCAATAAGAAGGATCACCACAGCCGTCGCGGACTGTTGCTGATGGTCGGTAAACGCCGCGGCCTGTTGGATTATTTAAAAAACTCCAACATCGAAAGCTACCGCACGCTGATTGCCCAGTTAGGTCTGAGGAAGTAAACGACGGCAGCGCACAGCCGCGTTATCGGCGGAACAGCAGTACGATTTCCGCTGTAACGCGGCTGTTTTTCAAGGGGCGGAAACGGTTTCCGTGTACCGTAACCGTGCGGCGGCTTTAGCCGCGCGCGGCGAATGGATGTTGCGGCGGGCAACGTGGCCCGTACGCAGGAATGAGGAGAATAGAATGGACTACAAGGTTTTCACCACCGAGCTGGCGGGTCGTCAGCTCTCCATCGAATTCGGAAAGTACTGCCAGCAGGCAGCCGGTTCCGCGTTCGTACGTTATGGCGACACGGTCGTTATGGTCAACGCGACCATGAGCGATGCGCCCCGCGAGGGCGTGGATTTCTTCCCGCTTTCCGTGGATTTTGAAGAGAAGCAATATTCCGTGGGCAAAATTCCCGGCGGCTTTATCAAGCGCGAAGGCCGTCCGACCGAAAAAGCCACGTTGACCTGCCGCCTGATCGACCGTCCGCTTCGCCCGCTGTTCCCCAAGGGCATGCGTAACGACGTACAGGTTGTCGCGACCGTACTTTCCGCCGATAAGAACGTGCTGCCGGAAATACCCGCGATGATCGGCTCCTCCGCGGCGCTCGCGGTTAGCAATATTCCCTGGGGCGGCCCCACGGGCACCGTGGTGGTCGGCTGCGTGGGCGGCCAGTACGTGATCAACCCCGATGAGGCGCAGCGTGAAAAGAGCACCATGAACGTGACCGTCAGCGGCACCAAAGACGCGGTGCTGATGGTGGAAGCCGGTGCCAACGAAGTTTCCGAAAAGGAAATGCTGGATGGCATCCTGTTCGCTCATGAGGAAATCAAAAAGATCGTCGCCTTCATCGAAGGTATCCAAAAAGAGATCGGCAAGGAAAAGAGCGTCGTTGCGCTGGTAACCACCGGCGAGGACGTGAAACAGGCCGTTCGTGAATACGCGTACGACAAGTGTGCGTGGACGTTTGATACCACCGTACGCGCCGAGCGCCAACAGCGTGAGGAAGAAACCAAAAAGGATTGCCTGGCGCATTTTGCCGAGCAGTTCGCAGGCCGGTTGGACGAAGTGGCCGACGCGCTGTACTACCTCAACAAAGAAATTATGCGCCGCAAGATCCTGGATCAGGGCGTTCGCCCCGATGGCCGCGGCCTTACGGATGTGCGCCCCATCTGGTGTGAAGTCGGCGTGTTGCCGCGCACCCATGGCAGCGCCATCTTCACACGCGGCGAAACCCAGGCGCTCACCGTAACCACGCTTGGCTCCATGAGCGACGTGCAGATGCTGGACGGCATCGGCACCGAGGAGTTCAAGCGCTATATCCACCATTACAACATGCCGCCCTATGCCACAGGCGAAGCGGGCCGTATGAAGAGCCCCGGCCGCCGCGAAATCGGCCACGGTGCGTTGGCGGAACGCGCGCTTCTGCCGGTGATTCCCGGCGAAGACGAGTTCCCCTATGCGCTGCGCTTGGTAAGCGAAATACTGGGCAGCAACGGCTCCAGCTCCATGGCTTCCGTTTGCGGCAGCACCCTGAGCCTGATGGACGCGGGCGTGCCGATTAAGGCGCCTGTGGCGGGCGTGGCGATGGGCCTGATTAAGGACACCGCCAGCGACAAAATCGCCGTGCTTACCGACATCCAGGGCCTGGAAGATTTCCTGGGCGACATGGACTTTAAAGTAGCCGGTACCGTCAAGGGCATTACTGCTATCCAGATGGATATCAAAATCGCCGGCATCGACCGCGTTGTTCTGGAAAAGGCGTTGGATCAGGCTCGCTTGGGCCGTCTGCACATTATGCAGGTTATGCTGGTTACCCTCGCCCAGCCGCGCGACCACATGAGCAAGTATGCGCCTAAGATCATCCGCTTCACCATTAACCCCGAAAAGATCCGTGAAGTCATCGGACCGGGCGGCAAGATGATCAACAAGATCATCGCCGAAACCGGCGTAAAGATCGACATCGAGGACGACGGGCGCGTATACATCGCTACGCCCGATGAGGCCGCCGCCGCCAAAGCCAAAAAGATCATCGAAGGCATTGCCAAAGATGTCGAAGTGGGCGACGTTTACCTGGGCAAAGTGGTGCGCATTATGAATTTCGGCGCGTTCATCGAGCTGACCGGCGGAAAAGACGGCATGCTGCACATCAGCAAGATGGCCGACCACCGCGTGGAAAAGGTCGAAGATGTAATGAACATCGGCGACGAAATTGAGGTAAAGGTCAACGAGATCGACTCGCAGGGCCGCGTCAACCTCGTGCGTACCGACATCAACTATCCCTCCGCGCCCGAAGGCGGCTTCCGCAGCAGCAGCAGCAACAACAACGCTATCGACCACCGCCGCCCCCCGCGCCGCGACGGGCGCCCCAACGGTGGAAACGACCGTAACTAAACCGCGCAACCTAACGGGAACCCGACGCCGCGATAGGCCGAGGATACCGTAACCGGCGCGCGACCGGCTGCCGCAAGCGCAAACCGCGCTGCGGCAGCTTTTTACTTTCGTAAATACACCGACGGCCATAGCCGCCGGCATAGGAGAGCAACCAAGATGTTCGACCAGATTACGCTTCCCAACGGCTTACGGGTCGTAGGCGAAAAATTGGACCATGTGCGCAGTTGTACCGTTGGCTGCTGGGTCAAAGTCGGCTCGATGAACGAGCGGCCCAAGGAAAACGGGCTGTCACACTTTATCGAACATATGGTGTTCAAGGGCACAGACAAACGCACTGCACGCGACATCGCCGAGGAAATGGATGACGTGGGCGGGCAGCTGAACGCCTTTACGGGCAAGGACTGCACGTGCTTCTACGCGCGCGTGATCGATGAGAATCTGGAACTGGCGGTGGATCTGCTAAGCGACATCGCGCTCCGTCCGCGCTTTGACGAAAAAGAGCTGGAGAAGGAACGCGGCGTGGTGCTGGAAGAGATTGCTATGGTGGAAGATACGCCGGAGGATCTGGTGAACGACGTGCTGTGCGAGGCACAGTTCGCGGGCTCGCTTAAGCGGCCGATCCTGGGCCCCGCCAAGAAAATCCGCGCCTATCAGCAAAGCGACCTGCTGCGTTATTGGCGCAGGCATTACCACCCGAAAAATATGGTGGTCGCCATCACAGGCCATTACGAATGGGACTCGTTTTTAACGTTAATCGCCCGCTATTTCGACCGCTTCCCCAACGATGGGTCGGGCGAGGAGATTGTGGGGGAGGAAGAGCGCCTGCTCGACGGCCGCCTGGCGCGGGAGAAGAAAACCGAGCAGCTGCAGATCGAACTGGGTTACCCGGGCGTTGCCTTGGGCTCGGACGATGTATACGCCCTGTCGCTATTTAACAACATCATCGGTGGAGGCATGAGCAGCCGCCTGTTCCAGCGCATCCGCGAGGAGCTGGGCATGGCGTATTCCGTGTATACGTTCCCCACCAGCTACCCGGGTTTCGGCACTTTTGCGGTCTGCGCGGGCACATCGCCGGAAAACGGCGAAACGGTGATCGCGGAAATGGAAAGTGAACTGCGCAAGGCATTGCTTGGTGGCTTTACCCAAAAGGAATTTTTAAGCGCCAAGGCGCAGCTCAAAGGCGGCTATGTGTTGGGGTTGGAAAGCTCCAGCGGCAGGATGCAATCGCTTGGGCGGGGGATGTTGCTGCTCGATCGTCTGATATCACCGGAAGAAACGCTGCACAAAATTGAAATTGTGAGCATGGACGACGTATCGCGTGTTGCCAATGCCGTGCTGAGCGCCAGCCCCAGCGCTGCGGTGGTGGGTAAAAACGCGAAGAAGTACCTGGAGAAGATCGGAGGCGAGCGCCTTGGATAAATTGGAAGAGATTTTTCGCCTGCAGGAGGGCTTTCAGCAGAAGATCAAGCGGGAACGCAGCCTGGAAGGCATTCCCATGGAAAAATGGCTGCAAATGCAAACGCTCGCCATGGTCAGCGAGCTTGCGGAACTGCTGGAAGAAGTCAATTTTAAGTGGTGGAAAAACCCGCACGAATTGAACGACGAGCATATCCGCGAGGAACTGTGCGACCTGCTGCACTTTCTGGTGGGGATGTGCCTGGAAGCGGCCATGAACGCGGACGATCTTTTTAACGTTTATCTGGGTAAAAATAAGGAAAACTTTCTTCGGCAGGATGGGTTGAGCGAAAAAAAGGGGTATGAAGTCGCGCAAGATGGCAAGCAATAACCAACGTTGCCGTTTATGCGATGCAAAATGCAAAGGGAAAGCGGATTATTCCGCTTTCCCTTTCTCGTTGGGAAGATATAACGCGCGCAGGAACGTTATACCGGTATCGGTTCTGAATATATCACTTTCGATTTTCTCAATCGCGGGTCGGGAAAGCCCGTCCTCGTGTATATTCACCAGAAAATCCGCTTCCACGAGAATCTGGTAATCGGCCTGCTGGATTACGCCGTAGGTGTGGTGATGGGCGATCAGCCAGCAGACGCGCGAGATCACGGCGGGAGCCACGTGAAGCGCCGAAAGCAGTTTTTCAGCTTCCGGCGGGCCTTCTACCTGCTGGTGCTCGCCAGAGGAACTATGGTATTTCAGCTCGCTGCTGCGTATGCCGATGTCGTGAGTAAGCGCGGCGATTTCCAGCACAAGCCGCTCGTTTTCGGGCAGACCTTCCAGTTCGCCGATGGCTTTGGCGAAACCATACACCTTTAAAAAGTGGTTGATCCGGCGAACGTCGCCTGTGTAATAACCGATCATGGCCCGCTCAACCTGTGCAACAAGGTTCACGGCGGTTCCCCCTTCCCGTTTGTTGCCGCACGGCTCGCGTTTTAACGTGAGCCGTGCGGCAGTTTCCGGCTATTCTACGGTGATTACAGAAACCGGGCAGTTCTGGGCGGCTTCTGCGGCGGCCGCCTCGTCGGCTTTGGGCACGGGGTCGGCATACACTTCGGCGTGCCCATCCTCCGCCATACGGAAAACGGCGGGACAGGTACCTATGCACAGTTCGCAGCCGATGCAGTTATCCCGGTCGATGGCCGCTCTCATGTTCGTTTCCTCCTTATGGGTCGTTCGGGAAACCGGCATAAGGTATATTTCGACGTGAAGCTGTGTTTTCTATGCAAGGGATTATGGGCTGATAAAAACACAGATTTGTACCCCGGGCCCTCATGTTTTATCGTTGTGTCGCCGGTAGGCATGTATGCGTTGCGCCGCGCCATCCAGCTTGCTCTCGAGCATACGTGTCCTTTTTGCGGACGGTTCAACCGGTTTATAAGCGATCGGGCGAGAAGGTTACCGTCCCTTTTCCATCCTGTCGGATTTTCCAGAACGTTTCTGATGATTCAACCAACGAAAACGGTCCCTCGGACAACAGAATAGGATAGGCTGATTATTTGGATGAGCCTATGGAATGGCGGCGCTATATCGATGCTCTTTGATAATCTCTTTGCGGCTCTATTCTATCTCGGAAATTCTATGTATCCGTGAATTGCGCCATAGATATATCGTGGTTTTACTCATAACGCCGAGGCTTTTACCCTGTTTTAAAACGTATGGCCGGCAAATGTAGGGACTTGTCGTTCGATTGACTTAACGTAGCCGTATTTAAGGGCTGATGATCAAGATGTACGGATATGAGGGTACCTTTCAAGCGCAACGCTCATGCCCCTATCGGAAGCGTCTATGCTTTCCATTAAGTCTTTGCAGCGCACGTTTCTATGGCATTTCTACCTAAGTGAAAGGTTCCGGCTGAGGCACGCTTACCCTGTGCGCAGACCGGCGGCGCCAGGGAGGACGATACAGAGGTTTGAAGCGCCAGTTTATTCATTCCGTTTGAGCTTCCTGGATGTACGTACAAAATTTACAAAAAATAGGCGATCAGTATTGACATTATTACCTAAAAACAATATAATTTAAAAAACCTGGAAAATTGAATAAAGGGAGGAAATCGCACAATGAAGAAACTTCTGTCCGTGGTTTTAGCTCTTACAATGGTTTTCGGCCTGTTTGTGTTCAGCGCGCAGGCTGAGGATCAGATCACCATCGGCGTATCCATCTGGAGTTCCACCGATACGCTGGGCAGCGAATGCAAGCGCATCCTGGATTCCGCCGCCGATACACTGGGTGTCAAGCTGATTTACGTCGATCAGGCCCATATTTCCGAGCAGGTCACCGCTTCCGCGGAAACGCTGGCCATGGCTGGCTGCCAAGGTATGATCATCTGCAACTCTTCTTCTGCCGAGATGTCTTCCGTTATCAACACCTGCACAGAAAATCAAATGTATGTGGCGCAGTTCTTCCGCACCATCAACCCTAAAGACAACCCCACTGAGTATGCGCTGGCGAAGAGCTCTCCCTACTACGTAGGTTGTGTCCATGAATCCGAGCCGGATAATGGCAACAAACTCGTCACCATCCTTTGCCAGAAGGGCGCGCGCAAGATCGCTCTGGAAGGCTGGGAGGCTGGCGACGCAACGTTCCTGGGCCGCTGGGAAGGCTACAAGGCCGGCATCGAGGCCTGGAACGCGGCTAACCCCAACGATAAAGCTGTATTGCTGGATCCCCAGTACGGTGGCACCACATCCGATACCGGCCGTCAGACGGCTGAAGCCATCATTGCGGCCAACCCGGACATCGACGCCCTGATCGTGGCTGGCGGCGGCGGAGATACGCTGGTAGGCGCGGTTGCGGCTATCGACGGCCTCGGCCTCACCGGCAAGATTCAGGTGGCTTCAACGGACTTCCTGCCCGATCTGGACGCGAAGCTTGCTTCCGGAGCGATGAGCGTTGAGTCCGGCGGACATTATGCCGACCCGTACTTCGCCTTCCTGCTGGTCTATAATGCCATCAAGGGCAATTACCCGACCTCCACGGACGGCTTCTACGAGATCGTATTCCCGTACATGTACGTGGCTTCTTCCGCCGACTACACGGCGTATGCCAAGTACTTCACCGGCACCGAACTGCCCTATTACCCGGATGAGATTAAAGCCATGGCGAACGATACCTTTGATCAGTTGAAAGAGGCTTGCGCCAACCTGTCCGTCTCGGATGTTGTGGCGCGTCACGCCAAGTAAGTTCCGGTTGGATCGGTTATACAATGCGCATGGGGCTGTTCCCCCGGGAACAGCCCCATGCTTTACAAAGAAACAACCGGATCGCCGCTTTTCCACTTCTAGGGAAGGAAACCGTAGCCCCCGACGCGAATATTTTCAATATTATCCTGCGGGCCGCATGCGCTGGAAACGGTGGAGCGTATACCGCGAAATAAAGCGCCCGGCTCCGTTTAAACGATTATATTCATAACCGATTTGCCCATAAAGCGCCGAAACAATCCCGTGAGCAAGACGCCATTCCCGCTCCGTAAGGAACGAAGGAAGGATTGAAGGATACGTATGGGACTGAACGCTCGTTTTCAAAAGCTCAAGACAAACAAGATCTTCGGACGGTTTTATGGGCTGCTGCTGCTGAGCCTGATGGCAGCCTTTTTCTTTGCGGTATTTAAAATTCTGACACCGGAGAATTTTGGCAGTTGGAATAACCTGTATTTTTATCTCCAGTCCTCGATTATCTACTCCGTAGGCGCGTGTGGATTTTACTTTATCGTGGTCATGGGACTGTTCGACTTTTCAATCGGCGCAAACATTGTGCTCTCCTCCATTGTAGGAGTTGTGCTTTCCAAACAATTCGGCTATGCCGGGCTGCTGGTAGGCTGTATCCTCTGCGGTACGCTCATCGGTTTTATCAACGGCTTTCTTTATATCAAGCTCGCCATTCCGTCCATGATTGTTACGGTGGGGCTGATGCTGATCTACGAATCGGTTGCCCATTATGTTGCCGGTGGCGTGAAACAGATGCTGGATCCTTCTTTGCAGGCTTTCGGCAGCGCGCCCGGCAATATTCTGCTGGCATTCGCCGCGTTCATTTTAATGAACTTCCTGCTGAAGTACACGCGTATCGGTACCTACTGTTACGCCATTGGCAGCAACGAATATACGGCTAAAAACATGGGCATAGACGTTAACAAGTCCAAATTGGTAGGTTTCGTGCTGCTTCACATGTTTGTGGGCATTATGGCGATTCTGACGGTTAGTTATGGCACTTCCATGACGGCCACCACAGGAATGACGTCTATGTCCCGTAACTTTACGCCGCTGATGGGCACGTTCTTTGGCGTAACGTTCCGCAAATACGGTACGGCAGTACCGGCCATCATCATCGGCGAGTTCATCATCGCTATCATTTTCAACGGCTTTGTGGCGCTGGGCGCGCCCACCACCGTGCAAAACATCGTTACCGGCGCCGCGCTGTTGGCGATCGTTGCGCTGACCGCAAGGCCGCAAAAGGGCGAGATTGCCAAGTAGAGGAGGGGTGACGATGGCAGACTACATTTTAACCATAGAAAACGTGGATAAGCACTTCGGCATCACCCACGCGATCAATCATGTTACCCTGCAGGTAAATCGGGGGGAGATCCGCGGACTGATCGGGGAAAACGGCTCCGGCAAGTCTACGCTGTGCTCCATGCTTTGCGGAATCCACGCTGCTGATAGCGGCGAGTTTATCCTGGATGGAAATGTGCTGAGGGTTCACAACCAGGTGGAAGCCAACCGTGCGAGCGTTTCTATTATCGTGCAGGAAATGGGCACGCTGTCGGGCTTGACCGTGGCTGAAAATATTTTTCTGGGCAATGAAGATAAGTTTATTCGGTTCGGCATAAAAAACACCGCCGCCATGAACCGTGAGGCGCAGGCGTTGCTGGATGCCTATGGCTTCAAGCATATTAAGGCGGCCCTGATGATCGACAATTTCCATTTCGAGGATCGCAAGCTGATTGAGATCGTCAAGGCCACCTATTTCAAGCCCAAAGTGGTCGTGATCGACGAAACGACCACAGCGTTGAGCCAGCACGGTCGCGAGGAGCTTTACAAGATCATGAGGACCACCAAGGCGGATGGGCGCACTGTGATTTTTATCTCCCACGATCTTTCGGAGGTACTCCAACACACGGACACGATCTCCATCCTGCGCGACGGCGAGCTGATCGACACAATTAGCAGCGCCAACACCACCGAGGACGAGCTGAAACGTCTTATGGTTGGCCGAGAACTGGGCAGCCGGTATTACCGCACCGATTACAACAAGCCTGCCGCCCAAGGGGAGGCGGTGTTGTCGGTTAAGGACGTGTCGGTGCCCAAACAGATACACAACATTTCTTTTCAACTTAACAGGGGCGAGATTCTCGGCTTCGGCGGCCTGAGCGAGTGCGGGATGCACGAGGTCGGCAAGGCGATATTTGGTGCCTCATACGACCGTACGGGCAGCGTAAGGCTGGCGAACGGTACCCCCATCAACAGCATCCCGGACGCGATTAAGCATTCCATCGCCTATGCGTCCAAGGATCGGGATAACGAATCTCTGATCCTCAACGATACCATCTGCGAAAACATTGTGCTTCCCTCGGTTGATGACCTTGCGGAAAACAAGCTGTTGAAACGCAGAACGCTTGCCCGCTTTGCCAACGCGCATGCCGAGCAGATGAGTGTGAAAATGACGAGTATTGATCAATTCGTATCCGCTCTCTCCGGTGGCAACAAACAAAAGGTTGTGCTGGCTCGCTGGCTGGGTAAAGCCTCCGATATCCTCGTGCTGGACAGCCCCACGCGCGGTATCGACGTGAAGGTGAAAGCCGATATCTACGCTCTGATGACCGAACTGCGAGCCGCCGGCAAATCCATCATCATGATTTCTGAGGAGATTCAGGAACTGCTGGGCATGTGCGACCGCCTCCTGATTATGAAGGACGGCGCCATCAACGCGGAGTTTGCCCGCAGTAAGGACCTGACCGAAGAAGACATCATTGTTAAAATGCTGTGAAGGAGGGCGG
>JADGQP010000055.1 GCA_017881705.1 Christensenellaceae bacterium | reverse complement strand
CGCTCCGGCAGCAAGGATCACGGCCGCGGCAACCAGATCGAGGGTCGGCTGGAAGCCGGCCAGAAGGTTGTGGTGATTGAGGACCTGATCTCCACCGGCGGGAGCGTATTGGAAGTTGTGGACGTTTTGCGGCAGGCCGGGGCGAACGTGCTGGGCGTTGCCAGCATTTTCACCTACGGGATGCAAAAAGGCGTGGAACGGCTGGCTGAGGCGAACGTGAAAAACGTAAGCCTTTCCAATCTGGACACGCTGGCGGACGTGGCCGTGGAAACCGGCTACATCACCCCCGCGCAGAAGGAAGGACTTCTGCGCTTCCGCGACAACCCGGCGGACGAAAGCTGGATGACCCGCGACTAACCCCGCAGAATTAAAATCGATTAAACACAGGGAGGTCGAACCCTATGCGCCACTTGCTGGATATTACCGATTGCAGCGTAGAGGATCTGGACTGGCTGATGAATACGGCCGACAATATCATCGCGCATCCCGACGACTACGCAAGCGCCATGGCGCGCAAAAAACTAGCGACGCTGTTTTACGAACCCAGCACCCGCACGCGGCTGAGCTTCGAAGCGGCCATGACGGAACTGGGCGGCACGGTGCTGGGCTTCGCGGAAGCCAGCAGTTCCTCCGCCTCCAAAGGCGAAAGCATCAGCGATACGGTGCGCGTGGTAGGCTGCTACGCGGATATTATCGCCATGCGCCACCCCAAGGAAGGCGCGCCGACCGTGGCCGCGCGCTTCTCGCCCGTGCCCATCATCAACGCGGGGGACGGCGGGCACAACCACCCCACCCAGACGCTGGCGGATCTGCTGACCATCCGCCGCGAAAAAGGAAAGCTGAACGGCCTTTCCGTCGGGTTATGCGGCGATCTTCAATTCGGCCGTACGGTGCACAGCCTCATCAACGCCATGGGCCGCTATCCGGGCACCCGCTTCGTGCTCATTTCCCCGGAGGAACTGCGCATTCCCAACTATCTGCGGGAGAATATGGTTAAGATGGGCGCAGCCTTTACCGAGGTGCGCAGGCTGGAAGACGTAATTGGCACCCTGGACATTCTTTACATGACGCGCGTACAGCGGGAGCGCTTTTTCAACGAGGCCGATTACGTACGCCTGAAGGACAGCTATATCCTCGACCCCGAAAAAATGCGCCTGGCGCGCAAAGACCTGTGCGTGCTGCACCCGCTCCCCCGTGTGAACGAGATTAGCCACAGTGTGGATAACGACCCACGCGCCTGCTACTTCAAGCAGGTGCTCTACGGGAAGTTCATGCGCGAGGCGTTGATTTTGAAGCTTTTGGAGGCGAAAGTATGAACATCGACGGTATCCAGAACGGCTACGTGATCGACCACATCCAAGCTGGAAAAGCGATGATGATCTACCGCTACCTCAAGCTGGACAAGTTGGACTGCAGCGTGGCGATCATTAAAAACGTGAAATCCCAGCGCATGGGACGCAAGGATATCATCAAGATCGATGAGCTAATCCCTATCGACCTGGATATCCTGGGTTACATTGACCCCAATGTGACCGTGAACATCATCCGCGATGAAAAGCTGGTAGAAAAAAAGCATCTGGCGCTGCCAGCGCGTGTGGTAAACGTGATGCACTGCAAAAATCCACGCTGCATCACCCAGATCGAGCAGGAGATTGAGCACGTGTTCGTGCTGACCGATCGTGAAAAGGGCACCTATCGCTGCCTGTACTGCGAAACCGCGCATAAGAACGAGGATATTCCTGAGGCGTAACCGACAAAGGTTCAACGCCCTATCGGCAATGCCGCGCGTGCGCCCCGCGGGTTTTTGACCCGCGGGGTGCACGCGCTTTGCACTTATTCCTCGGTGAGCGTTATATCAAAAGCGAAAGGAAAACTCTTGGCCGTGCGGTTTTGGAAATCCACGTGCCAGCCCGTGCCGTCCGCGTGGAAAAAACCCGTTTCCGGCGTAAAGCGGAGGATGCACATATCCTTGTTTCGCTCGTCGTTGTGCCGGAAATACCAGGGCGCGAATGCCGTGATGAGCACATCACGAAGGGACGCGTTTTGCGCAAGCAGCGGATGGCCGATATTTTCCATCCGGCCGGAAAAAGCGTGCAGCCTGCGCGCGCAAAGCGAAACGCGCGGGTCTTTGGCCGTTTCCAACGCCTTATGGCTTTGGGCGTTGGAAACTACGTAAAACCCCCCGCCCGTATAAAACGTATCCACAAACCGAACGGACGGACCGTTATCGCCTACGGTCGCCAATGCGAACTGATAATCCCGCCCAAACAGAGCTTCCATCGCACGTAAAGCGTTCTTATATGTTTCCATCGCGGTGCCTCCCGAAAAATCATCTCTATTTCCATTAAGTATAGCAGACCGCATACGCGGGAGCAAGCCTAAAAAGGGAACATAGAATCGGCCGCAGATACAAATGTTAAGAAAATATAAACAAATTTTACTGAAAGCTGTTGACAACCATTTTTGTTTGGAATACAATATCTATTGTTTCACTTCGAGTGTATCAACTACATATAGTATGTTGAAGGTTAAGCCTCAAAAAACAAGAGGCTAGCAATTATCGACCGAAAGCGGGGAGCGCCATGTTGAACCTGATCGTTAAACGGGATCGTACCTACGTACCCTTTCAAAAAGAAAAAATTGCCATGGCCATTTTTAAGGCCGCCAACGCCGTTGGGGGCGACGATTACCAAACCTCCGAGCGCCTGGCGGACGAAGTGGTGCAAATGGCGGAAGAACGTTATCCCGACGGCATCGCCGACGTGGAGGGCATTCAGGATATTGTAGAAAAGGTACTCATTGAGGAAGGCCACGCTAAAACGGCGAAGGCCTACATACTCTACCGCGAAAAGCGCCGCTCCGCGCGCGAATCCAACGCACTCATCGGCGCCACCATCAACATGTTCAGCGAATACCTGAACGATCAGGATTGGCGTATCAACGAGAATGCCAACACCCAAAAGAGTATCAACGGGCTGAACAACTATGTGCGCGAGGTGTTCACCAAGAATTACTGGCTACATGAAATCTACCCCGAGGAAATTCGCAGCGCCCACATGGCCGGCGAGATTCACATTCATGATCTGGGTTTTTTCGGCCCCTATTGCGCCGGCTGGGACCTGCGGCAGCTCCTTTCGCGCGGATTCGGCGGCGTGCCGGGCAAAGTGGAATCCAAGCCGCCGCGCCATCTGCGCACGTTCCTGGGGCAGATTGTAAACTCCACCTTCACCACCCAGGGCGAAACGGCGGGCGCGCAGGCATGGTCCTCGTTCGATACGTACTGCGCTCCGTTCATACGCTACGACAATCTGGATTACAAAACGGTCAAACAGGCACTGCAGGAGTTCATTTTTAACCTGAACGTGCCCACCCGTGTAGGCTTCCAATGCCCGTTTTCCAACCTCACGTTCGATATTGTTCCTCCGCGCACGCTGAAAGATCAGAATGTTGTGGTGGGCGGCGAGCTGAAGCCGGAAACCTACGGCGATTTCCAGCCTGAAATGGACATGCTCAACATGGCTTTCTGCGACGTGATGATGGAAGGCGATGCCAAAGGCCGCGTGTTTACCTTCCCCATCCCGACCATCAATATCACCAAAGAGTTTCAGTGGGAAAGCCCCGTTACCGATAAGTTTATGGAGATTACCTGCAAGTACGGCATCCCCTATTTCTCCAACTATGTCAACTCCGACCTCTCCCCCGAGGACGCGCTTTCCATGTGCTGCCGCCTGCGGCTGAACACCACCGAACTTCGCAAGCGCGGCGGCGGCCTGTTCGGTTCCAATCCGCTCACAGGCTCCATCGGCGTGGTCACGCTCAACCTTCCGCGAATCGGCTACCTTGCCAAGAACGAGCAGCAGTTTTTCAGCCTTCTGGACGAGCGCATGAGTACCGCATCCAAGAGCCTGGAAATCAAGCGCAAGGTGATTGAGGAGCAGACGGCCAAGGGCCTGTATCCTTATTCTGCCGAATATTTAAAGGATGTAAAAGCGCGCACCGACAATTACTGGTTTAACCACTTCAGCACCATCGGCCTCATCGGCATGAACGAGGCGTGCGCGAACCTGCTGGGGCCGGATCACGATATTACCACCCCCGACGGTCAGGCTTTCGCCCTGCGCACCCTTAACCATATGCGGGAGTTTATCCAGCGGTTACAGGATGAGACCGGCCATTGTTACAACCTGGAGGCGACGCCTGCCGAGGGCACCAGCTACCGCCTCGCCAAGAAGGATAAGGAACGCTATCCGGATATTATCACCGCCGGTGACGATGTGCCCTACTACACCAACTCCACCCAACTGCCCGTTAACTTCACCGACGATATTTTCCAGACCCTCGACCTGCAGGACGAACTGCAATCCCTCTATACGGGCGGCACGGTGCTGCACCTGTACCTGGGCGAGGAGATTAAGGATATACGCATCACCAAGCGCTTGATCCAGAAGGTTTTCCAGAACTACAAACTGCCCTATATCTCTATTACGCCCACCTTTTCCATCTGCAACACCCATGGCTACATCGCTGGCGAACACTTTAAGTGCCCCGAGTGCGGCGCGGACGCCGAGGTATGGAGCCGCGTGGTAGGCTATCTGCGCCCTGTGCAGAACTTTAACAAGGGTAAAAAAGAGGAATACGCCCAGCGTAAAAAATACGTCGTGGGAGAGTAACGGCCCATGAAAATCGCGGGCATGGTGAAAAACTCGTTCGTGGATTACCCGGCGCGCGTCGCGTGCGTGGTATTCACACCAGGCTGTAATTACAGTTGTTTTTACTGCCACAACCGGGCGCTGATCCACGACGCGCCCTCCGCGGTCACCGAAGAAACGCTGTTTGCCTTTCTTCAAAAACGCGCCGGGATGCTGGACGGCGTGGTGGTCACCGGCGGAGAACCCACCCTGCAAGCGGATTTAATTCCGTTTCTGCGTAAGATCAAGGCGATGAACTACCTGCTGAAACTGGACACCAACGGCTCCCGCCCCGAGATCGTCGAAACCCTTCTGAAAACGGGCCTGTGCGATTATTTCGCCGTGGATTACAAGGCGCCGCAAAAGCGGTATACGGAAATCTGCGGGCGGGGCGCGGACGCGGGCAAGGTGCTGGATACGATCGGTTTGCTGCAAAAGGCGCAAGTAGATTTCGAAGTGCGTACTACTGTATTCCCCCAGCTGACAGAGGCCGACCTGCTCACCATGGCCGCCGAGCTGCCCCAACTTCCCCGCTACGTGCTCAACCGCTACCGCAAGCCGGAAACCTACCTGCCCGAGGACGAGCAGCGCGTAAACCAGCCTCCCTACACTCCCAAACAGGTGGAGGCGCTGGCGGAACAGGTACGAAAACTACAGCCGAACGTAACCGTATAATGACGAGGGCGCCCCGAGCCGAGGCGCCCTCGTCTTTAGGTTTGGGGTTGACATTTCATACAGCGTATGCAAAAATGGTATATATTTCTTTTTTTGGCACCGGATTCCTCGCTTTGCTTCAACTTGATAGGGAAAGAAGGCGCATCATGAAAAAGCACATCGCGTTCCTGCTGGCTCTTGTGTTTTCCTGCACGCTCTTTACGGCCGCGTTCGCCGAAACTTCAACCGGCTCGGCAACGGTTGTGACGCTGCTTCAATCGCTCACTTCCAACGAGAACGGTATCCTGTTTGACGTTTCTTATGATGATGCTTCCGATATCTACTACCTGTACATGCAACAAGACGGACTCGGCGCGAACGCTTCGCTTGCAAAAAGCGATGCGGATTATCTGGAGCAATGGTATACCCTTCGCACTTCGCTTATCGATCTTTGTACGAACGCCATGACGCTGGTTAAAGCGCTCACCTCGTCCGATAACCCCAGCGTTGCCGTTGTCGTTCGTAACGATACCGATACGGACGACATTTTGTTGACCATTCTCAACTCCATCGTTATATATGATTCGGTCGACGGTACCGATTTAACCGGCAAGTAAGCGTTATCAAAACAAAAAGCGGGAGCTTCACGCTTCCGCTTTTTGTTTCATGTTGTCAAAGAAGCCTGCTTTCAGGAGGGTTCGGAGGGCCGCAGCCCTCTGATTGCCGTTCGTATCGACCGGCTTTGCCGGTCGGGCGGGGAGTTTGCGGCTCTGCTGCAAACAATACCCGAAATTCAAAAAAGTGGCGAAGCCCACTTTTTTGACAGTCAGAAACAAAAAGCGGGAGCTTCACGCTTCCGCTTTTTGTTTTACGCTGTTTCAGTCCAGTTTTTGATCCAGTGCAAGCAGTGTCTGGATCAGCACATCCACGCCCTTGGCGCAGGCTTCCGCGGGGGTAAACTCCAACTCGCAATGGCTGTGGCCTTCCACGCTGGGCACGAAGATCATGGACGTGGGCAGGATATCCGCCACGAACTGCGCGTCGTGTCCCGGGCCGCTGTGAATGCGGCGGCAGGGATAGCCGTACGCCTTGGCGCATTCCTCCACGGTATCCACCAGCAGCGGATCGTACGCCACGGATTTGCGCGCCCAGGCTTCCGCATAGCTTACCTTGCAGCCGACGATCTCGCCCGGAAGGCTGTTAATCAACGCGAGCACCTGCCGGATCACATCGGGGTCGTAATGGCGCGCGTCGAGGGTGAACTTCACCTCGTCGGGGATAATAGTATGGATGTTGGGGTGCGCGGAAATCTTACCGGTGGTGTACACCAGCGCGGGATCCAGCTTGTCCAGCTCGTCGTGCAGATACTGGATGACTTTCACCGCGGCATAGAGCGCGTCCTTGCGGTATTTCATGGGCGTGGTGCCCGCGTGATCCGCTTGGCCCACGAAGGTAAACTCGTAATTGACCATGCCGCAAACCCCGTCTACCGCGCCGATATCATACCCCTCGGCCTCCAGCACCGGCCCCTGTTCAATGTGCAGCTCGATCAACGCGCATTGCTTGTCCGGCGAAAGGCGGTTTTTCTGCTCGCCCACGAAGCCGCTTTTCTCCAGCGCCTCGCCGAAGGTGTAGCCCGGAATATCCTTGGCAACGGAAGCCAGCATTTTTTCTTTGGTAAATTTGCCGCAGATTACGCCCGAGGACATCATGGCCGGTTCAAAGCGCGCGCCTTCCTCGTTGGTCCACACAATGGCAGTCAGCGGATGGCGATGCGGGATTTTTTCCTTCACGATGGTTTCCAGCGCTTCCATGGCGCTCATCACACCCAGAACACCGTCATAGTTGCCGCCCTGGCGCACCGAGTCCAGGTGAGAGCCGGAAACGATGGCCTTGCGTTTTTCCGTGCCCGGCAGGGTAGCGTACATGTTGGCCATATCGTCGGTCACCACGTCGGCTCCGATCGCCTCCATGCGCTTTTTAAACTCCGCGCGGGCGGCCAGCGCCTCGGGCGAGAGGGAGAAGCGCGTAACGCCTCCGTGGCCTGTATCGCCGAATTTACTGAAGGTCGCAATCTTGTCTTTCATTCTCTCTAAGCTACAATGTACCATAGGAATACCCTCCCTTGTATTGTCGGGTGTTTCCGGCGACAAACCGGAAACGCCTTGCGTTATTGGTTCACGGCCAGCGCGTCCCGCTGTCTGGGCAGGCGCTTGCCCTGCGCAACCGCTTCCACAGGGCACACCGTTACGCACAGGTGGCAACCCACACACTTGTCGGCGCTCAGCACCGGCAGGCGGTTCGCGTCCATTTTCAGCGCCTGGTGGCCCGCGTCGTCGCAGGCGATGCGGCAGCGGCCGCAGCCTACGCAGCGTTCGCGGTCGAATCGCGGGTAACAGATCGTGTCCCGATCCAGTTCCTCCGCCGAAACGATGTTTGGCAGCGCGCGGCCCACCAGTTCGCTTACATTCTCCATCCCCTGCGCGTCCAGGTACAGGCGCATGCCTTCAACCATATCCTCCACAATACGGTAGCCGTATTGCATCACGGCGGTGGTCACCTGGATATTTCCGCACCCCATGGCCATAAACTCCGCCGCGTCGCGCCAGGTTTCGATGCCGCCCATACCGCTGATTGGCACGTGGGCCAGCTTCGGGTGCTGCTTCATCGCCTGAATAAACCGCAGCGCGATGGGCATTACCGCCTTGCCGGAATACCCGCCCACGCTGGTGCGACCAGCCACGTCCGGCCCGGAGGAGAAGGTATGCAGGTTCACGTTCATCACGCTTTTAATGGTGTTAATCGCCGCGATGCCGCTGGCCCCCGCCTCGACGGCCGCGATGGCCGGAATTTCCATATGCCCCAGGTTGGGCGTCATTTTAGCCAGTACCGGCTGGTTCGTGCCGCGCAGCACCGCCCGCGTGTAAGCGGTCACCAGTTCGGGGTTCTGCCCCACGTCCGAGCCAAGGCCGCCCGCCGCCATATGCGGGCAGGAGAAGTTGCACTCGATGATGTCCGCGCCCGCGTCGGTCACCAACCCGGCCAATTCGGTCCACTCCGCCTCGTTACGCCCCATGATGGAAGCGATTACGACCTTGTGGGGAAAGTGCGCCTTCAACCGGCGGATGGATGCCAGGTTTTCCTCCAGCGTATGTTCGGAAATCTGCTCGATGTTCTTGAAGCCCAGGAAGGGCGTAGCTTCCTTGCGTATCGCGTCGAAACGCGGCGAAACCTCTTTAGGCACGAACATACCGATGGTTTTAAAGGCGGCGCCCGCCCAGCCCGCGTTAAAAGCGCGGGCGATCATATCGTAATCGTTAGCCACGATGGAGGAGGAGAGGAAGAACGGGTTTTCGCACTTCACGCCGCAAAACTCCACAGCCAGGCTGGCCTTCGCCGGGGACGGCCGCCTGGGTGCAACGGCCTTGAGCGCCTCGTCCACTGCCACGCCGCGGCCGGTACGCGCCTTGAGGCACGCCTTCAGGCATGGGCGCTCCGTACAGGTCAGGCAGGGCAACGGATCGGGTAGGCACAGCGCCGCGCCCTCCTCGTTTTCAAAGCGCGCCGCGCGGATGGCGCGCGCCGCGTCCACCCCGTACGGACAAACCGCCGTACAGGGCGCATTTTCGCAAAGGTAACACGCGCCCGTTTCTTCCCTTAGCATTTGGGCGTTCCATAAGCCTTCCATGCCTGCATCCCTCCCCTCGGGTCACTTTCTGGGTTCGCGTTTCACAAACTGGCCGTAGCCGGGAGTGCCTACGAATTCGCCGTCCCTGTACACCAGCTTGCCGCGTACATAGGTTTGCACCGGATAGCCCTTCAGGGTTTTCCCTTCCCAGATGGTATGGTCGTAATCCGAGTGCATGTTTTTCACCGATATCGTATAGGTCTTTTCAGGGTCGTATACAACGACGTCCGCGTCCTTGCCGACCGTGAGCGAACCTTTGGTAACGCATCCGAAAATTTTTGCGGGGTTAGCGGAGCACAGCTGCACCGCGCGCGGGAAGGAAATCTTGCCTTCGTTAGCGGCGGCAAGCATGTAGGGGTATAGGTTTTCGACGCCCGCGCAGCCGTTGGGGATCTTGGTAAAGTTGTCCTTACCCCAGTCCTTCTCGTAGCTTTGGAATGGGCAATGGTCGGTGGCGACGGTATCGATGCTGCCATCCGCAACCGCTTTCCACAGCGCCTCGCGGCTTTCCTCGCCCTTCATAGGCGGCGAGCAGACGAAATTGCGCCCGTCGTCTCGCTTGTAAACATCGCAGGTGAACTCCAGATATTGCGGGCAGGTTTCAATAAAAATTTTCGCGCCGCCGCGCTTGGCCGCCACCGCCGCCTCCAGCCCTTCCTTATCCGCCATGTGCACAATGTACAGGGGCGCGTCCACGGATTTGGCCCAGTGCACGGCGCGCTTGTCCGCCTCGGCCTCCACCCATTCGGGACGGGAAAGGTAGTGGTACCACGGGGAGGTTTTGCCCTCAGACAGGAATTTTTCAATGTTCATGTCGATCACGTCCGGGTTTTCCGCATGCAGGTTGGTGATCGCCCCCACCTCGCGGGCCTTTAGCAGCACTTTGATGAACGTTGCGTCGTCCACCATCATGCCCTCTTTTTTATAGACGAAAAAGCATTTGAAGCTCGTGATGCCGTAATCCGCCGCCGCCTGAAACTCGCCCAGCAGCGAGCCGCCGTTTAAATCCGTTACGATACAATGGAAAGCGTAATCCACACAGGCTTCGGGGTCGCACATGGCGCGCCGTTTCTCCACAGTTTCCAGAATACCGCTGCCTTTGCGCTGCATGGGATAATCAAACACCGTGGTTACGCCGCCGCAGGCTGCCGCCCGGGTGCCCGCGAGGTAACCATCCGCAGAAACCGTACCGCCAAAGGGCATCGCCAGATGGGTGTGCGCATCGATCGCGCCGGGCAGCACGTACTTGCCCGCCGCGTCCACGACCGTGGTCGCCGGTACATCCAAAGATGCGCCGATCAGCGCGATTTTCCCGTTCTCTATCCCGATATCGCCCCGAAACATCTCGGTAGCCGTTACGATTGTGCCGTTTTTAATCAGCAGATCCATGCCGGGTTTCCTCCTTCAACGGGTTGGCCCGCGGGGCGCATACAAGCGTCCCGCGGGCGTGTATGGGTTGCAAACCGTTTCGATTCAAGGCAGGGCTTAGTCGCTGATCTTATATACCAGCACCAGGCCGGAACGCTGGAAGATCTGCGCGACTTCCATCAGCCCCATGCCGCCGGCGTTGGCCGCGATGAGGTTGGACACCCAGGTAACGCCGAAGTCCACCTGGCCGGTGTACACAGCGGTCGTTTCGCTGATGTCGCCGCCGCCGGGCACGATGGTCACGTTCAGACCCGCGTCTTTATAGTAGCCCTTATCGAGCGCGACGTAGTAACCCATAAACTGCGCCTGGGGCAGCCACTTGAGCTGGATGGACACATCCGTTTTCTCGGGCGTGCCCAGCGTCGCGTCGGCGGCGGTGGCGGTGTCAAAGTAGGAAGAATCGCGGATGTCATCAAGCGTCAGCGTCTGGAGCTTATCGGCAGCCACAGAGTCCGTAAGTTTAATGTAGGTCTTAGCCAAGTCGAGGGTCTGCTGCATGGCGGTGTCGTCGATCTTGCCGTAGGCGGTTACGGGGTTGCCCTTGGTATCGGTCTCCACGAGCTTTTTCACTTCACCCGCCATGTACAGCTGGTGATCGCTGGACACGGACGAACCGTACTTATACACGATCTGCGCGGCTTCCTCAGGGTTGGCGCAGGCATACGCCCAGCCTTTGACGGACGCGGCCAGGAACGCCTTGACCGTGTTGGGGTTAGCCTTGGCGAACGCGTCGGTGGTGAAAATGTTGTCCTCCAGCATCGCCACGCCCTCGTCGTTCATGTCGATGGTTTTCACCTTGTCGCCATAGTTGTAGCCGCCCTGGTAGGAGTTTTTCACCAGGCCGAGTTCGTTGTACGTCATGGCGGAAGCCAGCAGGATGGAATCGTCATCAAACCCGTCCATATCGAAAGCCTGGCTTAGGTAGGTGGTTGGCATTCCATACTTGGATAAAAGCGCCTGAATCTCGTACTCGTTGCCCAAGCCCCAGTTACCCACTTTGCCCTGCGTAGCAGCGTCCACCACCACGTCCTTCACGGTTGCGTCCTTGCTGTAATAGGTTGCCGCCGTGGCGGGGATGGCGGTAACCACCAGCATCAGCGCCATGACCAGCGAGGTCAACATGAGAGCTCCCTTGTTACCCTTCCTCATACTCGTTTCCTCCTTAGCATACTATGGTTTTATTCCAACTGACGGTACGCTATTTGCGCCCTTTCAGCAGAATACTCTCGAAGATCAGCAACACCACGTACAGTGCAATCCCCATCAGGCACGCTACCGATATGTATGCCCAGGCGGTGGCGTACTGCGCCAACACGATGTTCTCGCGTATCTGGCGGCCCACGCCAACGATGTACTCGGCAAAATACTCGCTGACCAGGGCGCTGATGACGCACCCGGGAACGCTTACGCGCAGCGCCGTAAAAATAAACGGCAAACTGTTGGGTAACCGGAGTTTCCAGAAGATCTGGCGTTCGGTGGCGGCGTAGGAACGCATTAAATCCATTGAAAACGGCTTGATCTCCGTAAGCCCGCGGTAGGCGTTCACGCTCATGGCTACGGTGGAGGTGATGGTGACCACTAGAATTTTGGCCACCATGCTGCGGATGTTCGCATTCGGGCTGACGTCCTTGGTCAGGTTGTTCAAAATCGGGGCAATGGCGATTATGGGAATAGCGTTGAACGCCGATGCCAGGGTCAGCCCGCCTTTGCCCCACTTGGTGAAAATCGCCGCCACGACGCCCAGCAGGTACCCCAGCAGCGAGCCCAGAAACAGACCTCCCAGCGCCACGATGAGCGTCGCCTGCACGTTTTGCATGATAACAGGCAGGTTTTCTTTGATGATCGTATAGATGCGGTGCGGCATCGGCAGGGTGAAGGTATCCGCGCCGAGGATCTTGTGCAGAATCCCCGTTTGCCAAAGCGTGATCATCAGCGCTCCGAAAAGGATCGGGTAGAAAACGGTGGAAAACCTGTTCCAGCTTTCTTTCCAGTTTCTCATGCTTCCAGCTCCTTCGCTTTCCCCGTACCGCCGTTTTTCAGCTCCTTGGGGTAGGGCGAAACCAGCTTTTCCAGCCACACCATCAGCTGGTAGCTAAGAATGCCGATGATGGCGCTGAGGAACACAATCTGCCAAAACACATAGATGGTCATGGCGTGTTTGAGCGACTGGCTCATCATACAGCCCAGGCCGCCGCCGCCCTGCAGTGTATCTACCAGGATGGATGCGGTAATCGCCATCGGCGCGGCAATCTTTAACCCCGTGAACAGGTATGGGATGCAGTAGGGAATCAGGAGCTTGCGGTAAATATCGAACCGGCTGGCCGCGTACGAATACATGAGTTCGCGCTTCTCCTTCTCCACCGCTTTAAAGCCGGAAAGCGTGTTGGTAGCCACAGGATAGAAGGTGAGAATGGCGGCGATGACAATGCGGCTTTTATCGATATTCTTGGTAATCGCCAGCACGATGGGCGCCATGCCGAGGATTGGGATCATCTGGATAATCATCAGGTAAGGGAAAAGCATCTTTTCCACGGCGACAAAGCGGCTCATCAGCAGCGCCAGCAGAAAACCGATGGACGCGCCCAGCATAAACCCGATGCCCGCGCGTGCAAGCGTGACCCAGGCGTTGGAAAGTACAAGCTGGATCGCCGTTTGCGAACTGTTGACTTTCTGGGTGGAAAACACCGAGCCGATAATCTGGTACAAGTGCGGCAGCACGTTTTCGGGTGTGCGCTTTACGCCCGCCACAATCGTGGCGCCGATTTCCCAAACCACGATCAGGCCGACGACCCAAGCGACCGTTACCCATATGGACGAGGCAAAGATTTTTTTCCAGTTCACGGGTTTCAAACGGTCACACCCCCTCGAAGCTGTTACGTACCTTGGATACCAGGGCGCTGAACTCCGGCGTATCCTTCACGGCCAGGTGGCGCGGCCGGGGCAGGGTGATATCAACAATCGCGGAGATGCGCCCGGGGTGTGGGGAGAGCACCACCACGCGATCGGAGAGAAAAACGGATTCCGAGATGTTGTGGGTCACGAACACGATGGTTTTTTTCGCCTTGCTCCAAATGGAAAGAAGTTCTTCGTTGAGCTTTTCCTTCGTAAACTCATCCAGCGCGGAGAAAGGCTCGTCCATCAGCAATATCTCCGGCTTAATGGCCAGCGCCCTCGCAATGCCCACACGCTGCTGCATGCCGCCGCTCAGTTGGTGAGGGTACTTAAACCCGAAGCCCTGAAGGTTCACCATATCCAGCATTTCGCTGACGGTCGCGGTGCGCTGCTGTTTGGGGATGCCCATCAGCTCCATAGGCATACATACGTTGCGACGCGCGGTGCGCCAATCGTAAAGCACCGGATTTTGAAATACGATACCGAACTTTTTTTGCAGCCGGATCTCCCGCGGGGTCTGCCCGCGAACGGTAATGGAGCCGCTGGTAGGCTCCTGCAGATCGGCGATCGCCCTGAGCAGCGTGGTTTTTCCGCAGCCGGAGGGCCCTACCAGGGACACAAACTCGCCCTGCCGGATATCCAGGCTCACGTTGGTGAGCGCGTCGATCGCCCCGCCGCCAGTTCTGTCCGAAAAGCGT
Source organism: Christensenellaceae bacterium (assembly GCA_017881705.1). Classification (GTDB taxonomy): domain Bacteria; phylum Bacillota; class Clostridia; order Christensenellales; family Aristaeellaceae; genus CAXXOK01. The sequence continues at coordinate 4,910 of JADGQP010000055.1, read as the reverse complement.
ACGGACATATTTTCAATTTTTATTTCCACGCCATCGTTCACGACCGCGTCGGTTTCGGGCAACTTACGAATCGCTTGCATCGGGTTTCCTCCCTGCATCTGGTGAGCTTTGGAAAATACGCAAAGGCGCAAGACATCGAAACGCCTTACGCCTTTGTAATGCGAAATGGGTTTTGCTTCGGGGCGGGTTCTCGGGAAATACGCAAAGGCGCAAGGCATCGAAACGCCTTACGCCTTTGTAATGCGAAATGGGGTTTTGCTTCGGGGTGGGTTCCCGGGGTAACAGAGGTCTTTAGTAAAGGCTCTGGTATAGGTTAATCACGTCGGCCTCGGTCACTTCGCAAAGGGTGTTGGCCGGGCTTCCGCTTTGCAGCGCTTCCCTAGCCATTTGCGGTACCGCGGCCAGGAACGCCTCCTGGGAAATACCGTAGGCAGCCAAGGTGGGAATGTTCAGCGTGTTTGTAATCGCCTTCAGCTTGTCCAGCAGTGCCGCCGCGGCATGGGTGTTGCTGTCCCCCACACCGGCCAGGCCGACCGCGCGCGCCAGTTTGGCGAAACGTTCGGGCGCGCCCCTGGCCGCGAAGGTAAGGCAGGGTGCCAAAAGCATGGCGTTGGAAAGGCCGTGGGATACGTGGAACTTCGCCCCGATAGGGCGGCTCATGCCGTGCACGAGGGTAACGGACGCGTTGCTGATGCACACCCCCGCCTCGAATGCCGCGATCGCCATGGATTCCCGGGCAACTTCGTCGTTTCCGTTTTGGTACGCGGCGGGCAGGTTTTCAAAAATCCGGCGCACAGCGTCCATGGCGTAAGGGTCGGTAAGCGGAGTGGCCTTGCGCGAGGTAAACGCTTCCACCGCGTGGGTCAGCGCATCCATACCGGTGGCGGCGGTAAGCGACGGCGGCGCGGAAAGGGTGAACGTATAATCCACCACCGCGAGCCTGGGTAAAAGCGAATCGCCCTTGAGCAGTAGTTTTGCGCCGCAGGCATGGTCGGTAATCACGGTAAACTTGGTGGCTTCCGAACCGGTGCCCGCCGTGGTGGGAATGAGCGCCAGGGGCGGCAAACCCGCTACGATCTCCTTGCCCGCGTGGGTGCACACGCCGCCCGGCAGGGCCACGCGTACGGCGATCGCCTTGGCGCTGTCCAGCGGGCTGCCCCCGCCAACGCCGATGATGCAATCGCACCCGTTGGCTTTATAGGCATCCGCGCCCGCGTCCACCATTAAATCGTCCGGTTCCCCGGGAATATCGGAAAACACAACATTGGGCACCCCGTTGCGCTCCAGAATCGCGATTAATTGGCGATAGGCCTCGCCTTTTTTAACCACGTTGCCGGTAACGATCAGCGGCCTGCGGCCCAGCGCCAGCAGATCTTTCTCGGCGGCTAGCATCGCTCCCTGGCCGAACACCGTACGTTTGGGGGTTAAAAATGTGTAGGGCATCTGAATCCTCCGTTACCGCAAATATGATGGAATCTGCTTATAAAAGCACAACGCCTCAACGAAGGTGCGCTTCATTGCGGCGTTTCATTCAATAACATGAACTCAAAATTTATTATAGTGTGGCTGTGATAGACTGTCAAGCGCCGAGCTGTTCTATTTCTGTACCGAAAAAACGCGGTCAGCGGCACGGAAACAGCAACGGCCGACTGGCTATGGAATCGCCTGTTAGCCTGTTATTGGAAACGTTCTGTACGCGGCACGCGGCGGCAAGTCCCCAAAGACGCTGCGTTTCTCAAAGCTGGATGGAGCACAGGTATTCCCGCGGGGTCAGGTTCATCATCAGTTTGAACTGCCGCGAAAACGCCGCCGCGCTGGAATACCCCAGCTCGTCCGCAACCTGCGCGATGTTCATTTCCCCCGTGCGCAGGCGGCGGCGCGCCTCCTCAATGCGCAGGCGGCGGTAATAATCCATCACCGTCATGCCGGTGTATCGCTTAAAGCGTTCCTTAAACGTCGTGGCGGAAAGGCCTACCCCGCGGCACACCTGCGAAAAGCGCAGACTGCCGTCCGGGCGGCCGCTCATCATTTCCTGCGCGCGTTTAAAGATTGCTTCAAAATCCTCCTCCTCCGTCAGGCGGGGGCGCGGCGCGGGCGCGGGCGCGGCGGGCTGTTCCCGCAGCAGATTCAGCAGCAGTTCGGTCAGGTACAGCGTAATCAGCTGCACGCCTCCCGGCGGTGCATCGGGCAGGGGGCAAAGTTTCTTTTGGTCGGAAATATCCAACACGCGGCCGAATACTCGCTGCCCCTCGGCGATCATGCGGGAAAGCAGATGCCGCTGAGCCGACGCCAGCGTGAACTGGCGGCCGCGAAACGCGCGCATCGCGGGGCTTTGGCAGCCAAACGTAATTACGAACAGGCTTGCGCCCTTGGCGTAATTGGCCCAAATGGAGTGGAACTCGTTGGGTTTGTGGAAAATCAGCTGCCCCTGGTATAGCTGGCGCATTTCCTTACCCGCGCCGATCTCCGCCTCGCCCTGGTCGACGTACACCAATTCCCAAAAGTTGTGCTTCTCGCCGCTGAACACATAGCCCGACGCGAACTGGAAATAATGCAGGCTGTACAGCCCGCGGATGGCGATTTCGTTTTGGGGCCTGAGTATTTCATATTCCGTCATACCATTCGCCTCCGTGTTCAGTTTGGCATAAACGTTGTGCCGCGTCAAGCGGAAATCCGTCCGTTTTGCCTATTATTCCGTCCGTTTTGATAATGCTTTTCCTCCGTTTCGCGCGTATGATGAATGTGAAACAAAGGAGGCGCGTCCGCATGGCACAGAAGCCGATTTTGGTGATTATGGCGGCCGGCCTTGGCAGCCGGTACGGCGGTTTGAAACAGATTGACCCCGTGGATTCGCAGGGCCAGGTGATTATCGACTATTCCATTTACGATGCGCTCCGCGCGGGCTTTGGCAAGGTCGTTTGTGTGATTAAGCCGGAGATGGAAGCGGATTTTCGCTCGGTGATCGGCCGCCGCATCGCCCCGCAGGTGGAACTGGCCTATGCCTATCAGCAGCTGGAAACCCTGCCAGACGGCTTTAGCGTGCCTCAAGGGCGCGTGAAACCCTGGGGCACGGCGCACGCCGTACTGTGTGCCGCGCCGCTCATCGACACGCCTTTCGCCGTGATTAACGCGGATGATTTTTACGGGCGCACAGCCTACGAGCAGCTGGCTGCGTTCCTTGCCGCCCCGCATGCGGCCAGCGAACACGTGATGGTCGGCTATGATATTAAAAACACGCTTACGGAAAACGGACACGTCGCGCGCGGCGTATGCCAGGTACAAAATGGCCTGCTTGCGGAAATCGTGGAGCATACGCATGTCGAAGCCCGGGAGGGCGGCGCCGCCTTTACCGAGGACGGGGAACATTTCACCTTCCTGCCAAACGGAACGGTGGTCAGCATGAATTTCTGGGGATTCCAACCGAGCATCCTTGGCGAAATCGAGGCGCGCTTTTCGGCCTTTCTGTCCGCCAACCTGCCAACGTCGCCGCTTACGTGCGAGTACTTTCTGCCGCTTGTGCCCAACCAACTGATCCACGAGGGCAAGGCGACCGTGGCTGTGCTGCCCACGAAGGAAAAATGGTACGGCGTTACCTACCGGGGTGATATGCCCAAAGTACGGGAAGCGATCACCGATATGAAAAACAGGGGGCTTTACCCCGACGAATTATGGAGGAAACCAACATGCTGAACATACTTGCTCAATTCCGGCTGGACGGCGCTCCCGTTTCCTGCGAGCGGTACGGCAGCGGGCATATCAACGAAACCTATCTGGCCGTTACCGACGCGCCGCACAGCTACATTCTGCAAAAGATCAACCGCCGCATCTTCACCGACGTACCGGCGCTGATGCGCAACATTCAGGCTGTTACGGCTCACCTGGCGCGCAAAGTTTCCGACCCACGCCACGTGCTTACGCTGGTGCCCACACTGGACGGCGGCGCTTACTGCCGGGACGATCAAGGCGAATACTGGCGTGTGTACGAGTTCGTTACCGGCGGCGTGTGCCTGAACCGCGCTGAAAACCCCGACGAATTTTACCAAAGCGCGTTGGCGTTCGGCCGTTTCCAGACGCTGCTAGCGGACTTTCCCGCGGATACGCTCAGCGAAACCATCGCGCATTTCCACGATACGCCCGCGCGCTACCGGGCGCTGCACGCCGCCGCGGAAAAAAATACGGCGGGTCGCCTGGGCGAAGTGGAGGCGGAGCTTGCCTTTGCCTGCCAGCGGGAAGCGGAAGCCGCGCAGATGGTGAACCTGCTGCAAAGCGGCACGCTGCCCCTTCGCGTTACACATAACGATACCAAGCTCAACAACGTAATTCTGGATGAGAAGGATCATACCGCCCTGTGCGTGATCGACCTGGACACCGTGATGCCCGGGCTGGTGGCCAACGATTTTGGCGATTCCATACGCTTCGGGGCCTCCACCGCAGCCGAAGATGAGAAGGAGCTAAGCAAGGTCAGCCTCTCCCTGTCCCTGTACGAAACTTACGCGGACGGTTTTCTAAGCGTTTGCGGCGCGAACCTTACCCCGTTGGAAACCGAAACCCTTCCCCTGGGCGCGAAGCTGATGACGCTGGAAAACGGCGTGCGTTTTTTAACCGATTATTTGCAGGGCGATACCTACTACGCCATCTCCCGCCCCAAGCATAACCTGGACAGGGCTCGCGCGCAGTTTAAACTGGTAGCGGATATGGAGAAAAAGTGGGCGGAAATGAACGCAATCATTCGCCGCAAGGCCAAGGCCTGAGCGGCAAAAAGCATTGCGAACGGTAAGGAGGCGGCGTTGTTGGAAGATCGGAAACCTGTACGGCTCGCGGTAGTCGGCATGGGCGAACGCGCGTGGATTTACGCGCGGGAGGCGCTGCGCCTTCCGGACAGGCTGCAAATCGTAGGCGTCGCGGATGTG
>JADGQP010000054.1 GCA_017881705.1 Christensenellaceae bacterium | reverse complement strand
TGGATGTCGATGCCCAGGCTGTGACCCAGCCCGTGCCCGAAACGCCCCGCATAACCCTGGGAATCGATATAGTCCCGCGCGATCGCATCTATAGCGCGGCAATCGCCTCCGGCCCGTACGGCGTTCTCAGCCGTTTGCTGGGCAACACGGACGGTTTCATATGCGCGCCGCATTTCCGCGCTTGGTTCGCCCAACACCACGGTACGGGTCATATCGGCACAGTAACCGCCAACCTTCGCGCCGAAGTCCATGGTGATCATATCCCCACGGCGGATGCGGTACTCTCCGGGCACGGCGTGGGGCAGCGAACCGTTCGCCCCCGCGGCCACGATGGTGGAAAACGCGAGCCCTTCGGCCCCGTGCGCGTACATATCGAACTCCAGTGCAATTGCCAGTTCCTTTTCCGTCATGCCTTCACGGATTTGGGAAAGAATCCGCCCGAAGGAATCGCCGGTGATGCGGCAGGCTCGCTCGATCAGGGCGATCTCGCCCTCGTCCTTGACCGCGCGCAGACGCTCGATATCGTCCGTCATCGCTTTCCAGGTTACGCTTGGAATCGCCTGCTTCGCATGGTTAAACAGCCGAACGGTCATGCCGTCGTCTTCGTAATACAGGCTGTCCACAAGCCACTCCGTGCACAGCTCGCGAGCCAGCTCCTCATGCGTGCGGCCCTTCTCCACGCTTAGCACCTGGAAACCGGCGCATTGCTTTTGCGCCTGCTCCACATAGCGAAAATCGGTAATCACCGCGCCGCCGCCCGCGCCGATCAGCGCCAGCCCCTCGCCGGTGAAACCGGTTAAATAAAACACGTTCGATGGTTTGTATACGATCGCCGCCTCGTTACTCTGTAAGCCGAGTGCGACCGCCAGTCTTTGTGCGCGAGTCATGCAGTTTCCACGTTCCTTCTGCGGCTCTCTGTCGGGCGGTGTCCAAACGCGCAAAGCCGCAATTTGTATTGTATCATAAACCGGCGGCGTACGCTACGCATTTTTCGTATTTTCGCGTGTTTTTCCGTCAGTAGCCCAACGTTTCCTCCACGAAAAGCACCGTCATATGACGGCCACGGGGCACCCTGTCCACTGAAACGGTGGCGCGGCACATGCACGCTTCACCGCAATCGGCAGGCTTGCACAGGCCCGTGGCCGCGCAGGGCGTTTGCAGGCCCAGCCGACGCGCGTTTTGCGGGCAGGCTGTTTGCTTGATACGCGCGACAGCGGTGTTAATGCCGCCGTCCACCCATTTGGAATGGCTGATGACGAAATAGACCGTCTTAGGTCCGTCCAGGATCGCGCCCACGCGGTTGCAGTACCCATCGATAAACACCAGGCTGCCCTCGCGGGTTACGGCATTGGCCGAAGAAAGATACACGTCCGCCTTGCGCGCGTTTTCCTGTATATGGGCCGTTTCTTCCTTGGGCGCGCCCCAGGTTGTGTAAACTCCGCAACCCTTTTGTTTCAGCGCCGGCAGCACGTCGATATCCCGTATGGAAACCGAGCCGCCCACCCCTACGGCGCTGCCGTCTGGAATATGCTTAAGCAGGTATTCTTTCGCCTTGGCGGCTGTTTCCAGCGGTACGACCTCGAAGCCATTCCTGCGCATCGCGTCCACCGTCGCAAGCAGTTGCTGTTCCATCATGGTTCTCCCCCTATCGCCAGTTGACTTCGTTTTGCGCCGCTCCCTCGCCATCTATAAAGGGTTTCAGCTGAAAGGCGGACGTCGCCTGCATTTTAGCAAGCACGCGCTGCGCGTCGGCGCCCTCAAGCAACTGCGGCTGATAATCGTTGCTGTTCTTCGCCGTGCTCACACGGATGGGCCACAGCGTTACCTGCTCGGACGAAAGCGCGCCGTTCTCAAAGCGCAGCGTAGCTTGCAACAGACACGCGTCGTAATCGTCGGGGTCTGAATTTCCGCCGAAAACGCAGTTGCCTAGGCTGAACGCCACATAAGCCTTGCCATACAGCGCCAACCCTTGCGCCACGTGCGGATGGTGCCCTATCACCAGCGCCGCGCCGTTGTCGGTAAGAAATTTCGCCGCTTTTTCCTGCGCGGGTGTGAGCGTGTCCGCGTATTCCTCGCCCATGTGCATATTATGCACGATTGCCGCGCAGCCCACGGCCCGAAGCGCCTGAACCTGACGGAGAAACGCTTTTTGGTTCAGCTGCAGGGAGCTTGCCGTAAAGCCCACGCGCACGCCATCCTTATCCAGCACCGTCACGTAGGTATCGTCACAGTAGGCAACGCCCTGTTGGGTAAGCGCCGCGATCGTATCTTGCTTGCCAACGTCGCCATAATCCAGCGCGTGGTTGTTGGCGAGCGTCACGCACTCCACGCTGCCCTGCGTAAGGATCGCCGCGTATTCCGGTGAGCCGATAAAATTGTACTGCTTGGCCACTTTGCCGTCGCGGCTGTCGCTGAGCACCCCTTCCAGATTGACCATGGACAGGTCATCGCCTGAAAAGAGCGCTTTCAAGGCGCTAAACGGGTAAGCGAAGCCGTTTTTAGCGATATATCCGTTAAAACGCCGCCTGCCCGCGTGCTCGCCGCCAAGCGTGCAATCTCCTGCGAAAGTAAGTGTAATCTCGGCAGTGCCTTCCCCTACGGACATCGCCGTATCGGTTAGCGCCGCAGGTGGGTTGTTGTAAGCGAAGGTGTACAGTTTCGTCTCGGCATTGGCGACACCCACCAACAGCAATAGCGCCGCCAGAGTCGCCAACGCGCGTTTCATGGCTTCGCCTCCATAACCGGCTTGTTTTCCGCTTGTTCAGTATAGCACAGCCGCCCCGGAGCGTAAAGGAAAACGGCACATCCACAGCGTTATCGGCGCGCGCGCCGCACTTTTTCAGGGTGTGCTACGATTGCCCCGGACCGCCCAACGGCTCGCGGGCAGGCGTGCCCGCTTTACGTGGATACGCCCTGGGGGTGGGCCGTCGTTTTTCGCTGACCAGCACGCAATGCCGCCACTCGGGCTGCGCCGGCACCTCCGTCGGCAGGCTTTCAAGCGCCGTGCCGCCCAGCATAAGCGCAGCGCGGCCGCCGGCCAGAACCTCATCCTCGGCCAGCGGGCCCTTGTAGCACAACGCCCTGCCCCCAACGCGCGCAAACGGCAGCAGCAGTTCCATAAGCACCGGCGCGGACGCCACGGCGCGCGCCGTAGCCACGTCGAATTTCTCTCGCCATTCCGGCTCCCGCGCCGCATCCTCCGCGCGGGCATGAAGGGTGCTCACGTTGGTAAGGCCAAGTTCTGTAACGACCGCATCCAGAAAATTTAAACGTTTTTGCAGCGAATCCAGCAAAAGTACGTTCAAGTCCGGCCGGACAATCGCCAGCGGCAGCCCGGGGAAGCCCGCGCCGGAGCCCACGTCGATCACCCTCGCACGCTCCGGCCAAAGCCGTTTGTATCGAAGCGGTGCGAGCGAATCCATATAATGCCTGTCCAGCGCCGTATCCAGCTGCGCGTCAGCAGTGAGGTTCACACGCGTGTTCCAATCCTCCAGCATCTCGTGATAACGGGCGAACCTTTGGGCGGCGTGCGCGTCACAATCCGGCATCAGGGCGTTCAGCCGCGCCTGAAAAATCTCGGTTATATCCGATTGTGTCACAGTTTCAACCCCACATATTTCACCAGCCAGTATTTCACCCATGCCAACGCTTCGCGGCTATGGTTTTGTACCCAGTATTGCAGCTCCGGCCTGCACAGGCTGCCCGCGCCCTGCGGCGCCATCCCCGCGTCGGCGGCGATGGCCATAGCGCGTGGCAGGTGATAATCGCTGGTGACGATCAACGGCTTGGTAAGCCCTAGTCCATCGAGTATCTTTTTGGCATTTTCCATGTTCTGTCGGGTATCCGTGCTGGTATCGTCCACATAGACCTGCTCAGCCGATACGCCGGAGTTTATCAGCCAGTCCCGCATCACGTCGCCCTCTGGGCGCGGCTCATCTTTTCCCTGCGCTCCGCATACCACCGTTACGCAGGGCGAGGCGTTGTACATTTCCAGCGCCTTGTCCAGCCGCCAGCTTAACTGCACGGAAGGTACCCCGTCCTCTTTCACCTGCGCGCCCAGGACGATAATGGCATCGTACCCCGCGGGCGCAGGCACATGCGCCTCGCGGTAGCACACATAGCCGATCAGCGCCGCGTAGCCAAGCGCGCATACCAGCACCAAAACGCCGATCACGCGCAGTACCCGTTTAAACAGCGGGCGTGGTTTTTTCGCATCCTGTTGTTCTCCGTTTCCCGGTTTATTCATGGTTCCTCCAAAACAGTTGGATGATCGATCTTCAGTTGCCCCGCCGGCCGCACTTCCCCGGCGGAGTCGGCTACGCGCACCGCGATTCCGGACGGAGTCGCCTGCTGACGGATGAATCCGTTGCGCACCATGCTGAATGCCTCGCCGTTGGCGACGATCAGGTGATCCACCAGCGTCACCTCAATTTCGCCAAGCAGTCTGGACAGCGTGGCCGTCGCGTCCAGATCCGCCTGCGACGGCGCGATGGATCCGCCCGGATGGTTGTGGCAAAGCAGCACACCGTGAGCGTTATGGGTTAATACCGCGTCCATCACAATGCGCGGATAAGCGGGAACGTCGCTCAAGGAGCCTTTGGCAATCAGCACGGCTGCCAGTATTTCCATCTGCCCGTTGAGGCATACGGCATAAAACAATTCCCGCTTCTCGCCCTCCAACAGACGGCAGCAATAATTGACCGCTGCTTTTCGCGTAGACAGTTTTTCACGTCCGGCGCCCCGGGTAAGCTCTGCGATTTTCGATACGTTGGCAAACAACGTAATCAATGTTGCGGCGTATTCGCCTACGCCTTCGGTTTGCATCAGCTGTTCCGGCGTGGCGTGCAGCACCCCGTACAGCGTGCCGAAGCGGTCTATCAGCGTATGAGCCAACGGATTCACGTTTTTCTGCGGAATCGCGTAAAAGAGCAGTAGTTCCAGAATCTCGTGCGGGGCGAACCCGGCAAGCCCCTGGCTGCGATAACGCTCGCGCATCCTCTTTCGGTGCCCGTCGTGCTCCATGTCGCTTTTCCCCCTCCGGTGTCCGTGTTGACCGTTGCCATTATACCATGTTCCAGGGCGCTTGCAAAGCAGTGTACGCCTTGCGCGGAGCGGTCCATACCAACCGTGCGCCGCCTGAAATGGCGTAAATTTGCCGTTCAGGGGTTTATCAAACCGTTCAGTTGTAGTATAATCACAGATAGGCGACAACCAATCATCGAGAAAGCGGGGCTGAGAACGTATGCAAGCATTGTGGCTGCAGATTCAAAACGTTCTTTGGAACGTTTTCAACCGCCCCAACATCGCCGATATCGTCGATATCCTGATCGTCGCCTTTCTGCTGTACGAATTGCTGATGCTCACCCGCCAAACGCGTGCGAGCGCCGTACTCAAGGGTCTGCTGATGCTGGTTCTGGCCAGCTGGTTCAGTGATCTGTTGGGGCTTACGGCACTCAACTGGATCTTGCTCAACATCGTCAATAACGGCGCTGTGGTGCTGGTGATTCTGTTTCAGCCGGAACTGCGCAAGGCGCTGGAGCAGATCGGCCGGGGAACCATACGCGGCTCCGCGCGCGTGAGCGACCACGAGGAGAACGAGCAGATCGTCCGCGAAATCTCCGCCTGCCTTTTATCCTTAAGCCGCAGGCGCGTTGGCGCGCTGATCGTTTTTGAACAGCGCATTGGGCTTAAAGACGTGATTGAAACCGGCACGACCCTCAACAGCCAGATCAGCGGCGCGCTGCTGGAGAATATTTTTGAACCCAACACGCCGCTTCACGACGGCGCCGTGGTTATCCGCGGCAACCAAATCATGGCCGCCGGTTGTTTCCTGACGCTCAGTGAAGGCAAGGGCATCAGCCGCGAGCTTGGCACGCGGCACCGCGCGGCTCTGGGCATCACCGAAACTACTGATGCGATTACCTTGATCGTCAGCGAGGAAACCGGCATTATCTCCTTGGCTAAAGAAGGGCGGCTTACCCGGCACCTGGATCGCATGTCGCTGGAACAGGTACTGTTGTCGATGTACCACCCAAAAGAAAGCAGCCTTTGGGCCGCCCTGCTGGAAAAAACCAAGCGGCGTAAAGGAGGTGCGGCATGACCAACCAACCCGAACACAGCGGGCAAAAACCCGAACGCTCTATCCGCAGCGAATTGCGCCTGTTACCCCGGCGCTTCTGGCGCATACTTTCCCATAACCTCATGTGGAAACTGCTCGCGCTGATCCTGGCGATATCGCTGTGGGCGGGCCTGATTACTCAGGATCCCACACTCACACGCGAGCGCGTGTTTAACGACGTACCCGTGACTGTTACCGGCAGCGATACGCTGCGCCGCAGCGGCCTGATTATCACCAGCGGTCTGGACGACGCCTCCACGCTGGTGCGCCTGCGCGTGGAGGTGCCCCAGCGCGAGTATAACAGCGTAACTACCGCAAACTATAGCCCTCACCTCGATCTTTCGAAAATTACGGATACCGGCGAGCAAACGGTAAAAATCCTCACCTCCTCCTCCTCCACCTACGGCACCGTTTCGGAAGTGAACCCGGACAGTATCACTGTGAATGTGGACAACTATGTGACCAGTTACCGTCTGCCGGTTTCCGTACATATTATTGGCGATTATCCCACCGGTTTCTACGGCACCACGCCGACGTTGGATCCCTCCATCATCTCGGTAAGCGGACCGGAAAGCGTGGTTACGCAGATTGCCCGCATCGGCGTAGATCTTGACGTTTCCACGCTGCCCGCACAGGCTGGGCTGGTACGTACATCGCTTGCCATGAACTATGAGGATCAAAACGGCAATTTGCTGGACAGTTCCCAGATTGAGGCCAGCAATGCCGGCGTACTCATTCGCAGCGTCGTGGTGGAGCAGCAACTTTATCCGACTAAGACACTTGCGCTCAACACCCTCGCGCTCACCTCGGGCACGCCAGCGGATGGGTATGAGGTTAAATCCGTCGCCGTAACGCCTAACGTGCTGATCGCCGCCGGTGAGGAGCTTTCGCTCAACACGTTGGACATGCTTTTTACCGACCAATCGGTAGACATAACCGGCCGCAGTACGTCCTTCGTAAGCGAGGTTAAGGTACGAAAGCCCGCGGAGATATCCTACCTTAGCGCAAGCAGCGTCATCGTGGCGGTGGAGATCGGCCCGGTTATGGTTCATAAAGATTTTACCAACATTCCGCTTCAGGTTACAAACGCAGGCGACGGGCTTACGGCCACCAGCGAAACTAAAACCGTTTCCGTCACCGTCACCGGCCCGAAGCTGACGTTTGACACTTTAAAAAGTTCCGTGCTGAACGCTTACGTTTCGGCGCAGGATCTTACACTGGGCACTTACGCGCTGCCCGTACAACTTTCCATACGCGACGTGGACGAAACATCCTTCACTTATGAAATCACGCCGCAAAATGTATCGGTGAGTGTTACGCAGCCATAAGGATCGTTTTCAGGAAGGAGCCGACGGATGAACGGCTTGACCAACACGTTTCTCAGCGTATTGCTGGGCTGGCTTCGCTCCCTTTTCAACGCCGTATGGGCGTTGCTTGGCAGCGACGGCGGCGGTTCGGCAATAGGGTTTCTGCGCAGCCAGTGGAAAACTGTCTTTCTGGTGCTGTGCGTCGGCGGCTTTGTGGTAGATCGCGTAATCTACCTCATTCGCTGGCGCCCTTACTATATTTGGACGTCCAAACGCCGTGCGCGGCGGAAAAACCGTCGTTCTCCAATGCGCGTACGTGTTCCTGTTGAGAATGAACCCCAGGCTCCCGAGGATGAACCTGTAAACGAACCCACCCCGGAAGCGCAGCAAGAGGAATTCCCTGGGGAAACGGTACGTTACCAACCGCCCGTACGTAACGCCACCCCCGGTTTCGCGCCCGCCTATCGTTTTATTTCACAGGCCGAGGATCGGGCATCGACGCCGGCGTACACGCCTGAACCGCCGCAAGCCGGTACTTTAGATGTGGATACACAATCTTACTCGTCGCCAGTCGGCGGCGATCCGTATACCTTCGCCCCCGCTGCCGCTAATGCGCCCACCGTAGCCTATGGCAGCCCCTACCGCCCCGCTGCGCCTTCGGAAGAAGGCATGGGCGAACCCGAGGATCTAACGGGTTGGCAGGAACCGCAGAACGGCTTTCTGGATTTTGCGCCGCGCGTTTCATCCAAACCCGAAGCCGAACCGGAGCCCTCCTCCCCCGTAGGCCATCGTGTGGCGCGGCTGCAAAACGAGCAGTATTTGCGCGATATACGTTCCGGTTTCGCACCGCCGCCCAAACCGGAGGAGCTGTATGCTCCCAGTGCGGACTTCCCCTCGGACGAACCCCTGCACCCGGGGCTGGACTTGCAAACAATACAGCAAAACATCGGGCTGCACCCTTCGGGCGCACAGGATAACGGGGACTTCGACATGCAAGCCGAGTATCCCAACTTCACGCCGTTCTCCGCCAACACCCAGCAAGGCACGCCGGCCGATAAACCGCGAAAGCTGGGGACGCTCGCAAAGAAGGCGCGCAGTTTTGTCGGCGGCGAGGATGAAAACAACCCGCCCACCATCCGCGATCTGCAATCTACTGTAGACGTGACCAACGCCTTCCACGCACCGGTCTATCCCAAAAAGAACCCCGAAAGCAGGGATGAATGATGCTTTCCTTTCCATCTCAATATTATGTAATCGTCGGCAACTATGGCAGCGGCAAAACAGAGCTTTCTCTCGCGCTCAGCCGCAGGCTGCGCAGGGAAACCGATGGCCCTGTGGCGTTGGTGGATCTGGATATTGTAAACCCGTACTTTCGCAGCGCCGAACGCGCCGAACTGCTGACAACCGAAGGAATCGAGGTTAAAATGCCCTCCTTCGCGCTGACTACGGTGGATATTCCCGCGCTGCCCGCGGAAATCCAATCGGTTTTCGAACCGGGACGCTACGCTCACGTGGTAATCGACGTTGGCGGGGACGAGGTAGGCGCGACCGCGCTGGGACGGTATTACCCTAATATCCAGCCCGTCCGCGAGCAGATGAAGGTGCTGTACGTCGTCAACCCTTTCCGGCCTTTATCCGGTACGGTTGAGGAAATCTGTTCCCTTTTTGAGCTGATCTCCTCGCGCGCACGCATTCGGCCCGACGCGCTGGTGAACAACGCCAACCTTCAGCGGCAAACCGCCCTGCAGGACCTGCTGGACGCGCAGGCTCTGCTGGAAAAGGTAAGCGAACGGCTGAACGTACCTGTGGAAATGGTGGTTGGATATGAGAAATTCGCAAACAAACTGCCCGAAGGAATGCGGGAGCGTTTTTTCCCCATCGAACCGCTGATGCTGCCCGAATGGCTGGAGGACGACCAGGCATGAGCGTTCCCCCGCTTCCCGCGGCCTACGCGCGGCGGATGCGCGAGCAGTTGGGCGACAACGCTGACGCTTACTTTGCTGCGATGGAGCAACCGCCTTGCCGCGGACTGAGACAGAACCCATATAAAACGCCTGACCGTCCCCTGACGACGTATCTGGATGGTTTGCGTACGCGCGTACCCTGGCAGGAAGAAGGCTGGCTATTGCCGCCGGAGAGCCGCGCGGGGGCGCATCCGCTGCATGAGGCGGGCGCGTACTATTTGCAGGAGCCCAGCGCTATGCTGCCGGCGGCGCTGCTTGCCGTTACACCCGAAGAAACGGTGCTGGATCTGTGCGCCGCGCCCGGCGGCAAGAGCACACAGCTTGCCGCCGCAATGGCAGGGCAGGGTTTGCTGGTCGCAAACGAGATCGTACCTTCTCGCGCGCAGGTGTTAAGCCGCAACCTGGAACGCATGGGGGTTACGAACGCGCTGGCCGTGTGCGCCGATCCCGCGCGTTTAGCCGCCGTATGGCCCCTGTTTTTCAACGCGGTTTTGGTAGACGCGCCCTGCAGCGGCGAGGGCATGTTCCGCAGGCACCCCGAAGCGCGCCTGGAATGGGACGAGGCCTCGCCTGAACGCTGCGCGGCGCGCCAGCGGCTGATTTTGGAAAGCGCCTGCGCGATGCTGAAGGTCGGCGGAAGGCTGTGCTATTCTACCTGCACGTTCAGCCGTGAGGAAAACGAGGACGTCGTCGCCACGCTGCTTGTAAACCACCCGGAACTTTCGCCCGTTTCGTTTTCCGTACCCCTGTCGCAGGGTCGCGCGGTCGCTTCCGTTCACGGCTGCGTAAGGCTTTCCCCGCACGAGGTCGCGGGCGAGGGGCAGTTTGCAGCGCTGTTGGTAAAAACAAACCGAGGCAGGTTGGACGCGGCTCATGAAACCTTACCGCTGCCCGCCGCGCGGGCGCTGGCCGCACCGGACCGCGCGCATATAAACGCGTTTAACACCTGTTGGCCCGAGCTTGTCGAAGGGCAGTGCCCCGTTCCCAACGCGATGCTGGGGGATTTACTGTTGTCCTCGCCCGACCTGCCGCCGTTATCCGGCGTTAAAGTGCTGCGTGCCGGCCTGGCGCTTGGGCGGCTCAAGGGCCGCGTGTTCGTGCCGGATCACGCGCTGGCGATGGCAGCCCCGCCGTATACGTTTCGTTCGTCGCCGCTCTCGGCTGCGCAGGCGGCGCTTTACCTCGCCGGGGAAACGCTCCCCGCACCAGAAGGCGAGCGTGGGTATTCCACCGCTGCATTCGCCGGTTTGCCGCTCGGTTTTTTAAAAGCGAGCGACGGTCTGCTAAAAAACCATTACCCCAAAGGGCTTCGGCGCGCTGTGACCACGGTGCGTGAAAATGAGGGAGGATCTGATGGAGAAGAGTAAACTCAAGGGAATGCCGTTTGAGGTAAGCCGCCTGTGTATGGGCGGCTGCCCCGCGGGCGAGTACGGCTGGGGCAACGTATCACGCGAGGAGATCGAGCACGCCATGCTGCACGCGGTAGAGATGGGTGTAAACTTCTTTGACACCGCCGATGCCTACGGGTTGGGCCGCAGCGAGGAAACGCTGGGAGAAACCCTTCACGCCTGCCGCAACCGGATAGCGATCGCCACCAAATTCGGCGTGCGGGTGGAAAACGGAAAAACCTTTTGGGACAACAGCCCCACCTACATCGAGCGCGCGCTGGCTGCCAGCCTGAAGCGTCTGCACACCGACTATATCGACCTTTACCAGGTGCATAATCTGGACGGGGTAACGCCGATACCGCAGTTGATGGAAGCGCTGATTGCCCACCAACAGAAAGGCGATATCCGAGCCATCGGGCTAAGCAACCTGAGTCCGGGCGACCTTCCCGCGCTGCTGCCCTACCGCGAGTATATCGCGTCGTTCCAAAACCACTTTAGCCTCGCCCACCGCGACGACGAGGCCGCGATACGCGATATCGCTGCCGGTCTGGCCGCCGCTCCGCTTACCTGGGGCAGCCTGGGGCAGGGCATTCTTACCGGTAAATACGGAGCGGACGTGCATTTCGGCGCGGACGACCGCCGCAGCCGCGCTGTGTACGATAACTTTTACGGCGAAAAGCTGCAAAAGAACCTGCGCATCGTCGAAGCCATGCGGCCCATCGCCGCTGCGCACGGCGTGCCTGTGTCCGCCATAGCCGTGCGTTGGATCTGGGATGAACTGCCCGGCAGCGTGGTGATCACCGGCGTAAAATCACCCGAACAGGCAGAAGCCAACGCCGCGGCCATGACGTTTGAACTTACCGCCGCAGAGCGGGCCGCACTCAACGAAGTATCCCGTTAAGAAACAGGTGGATGCGCCATGAGCCAGCTTGAACGCCCGAAAGTCGCCTTCGTATGCTCCCATAACTCCTGCCGAAGCCAGATAGCGGAGGCGCTGGGCAAACTGTACGCCTCGGACGTTCTGGTCGCCCTATCCGCGGGTACGAACCCCGCCCGATCGATCAACCCCGACGCGGTGCGGATCATAAAAACTCTGTATGGCGTGGATATGGAGGCCAGCCAGCGGCCCAAAGCGCTTGCGGATCTGCCCAAGGTCGACATCGTGGTGACCATGGGCTGCAGCGTGCAATGTCCGCTGCTTCCCTGCCAGCATCGGGAGGATTGGCAGCTGGAAGATCCGACCGGCAAGCCGGACGAGGATTTTTACCAGACTATACGCCAAATTGAGCAAAACCTGCGCGGCCTGATGCGAAGAATACAAAACGATGATTGGGTTTAAAAGACGGGCGTCCGCTTGCTGACGCCCGTCTTTTATATTCCATTAACCGTTACAGCTTCACCATGCCGTTTTCGTCCAGCTGCCAGCCCGGATTATGCGCGACTTCCCAGTAATATCCGTCCGGATCGGCAAAATAAGCATTATACCCGCCCCAGAACACCGGCTGCGGTTCTTTCACGATCCTTGCGCCCGCGCCGCGCGCCAGTTCCACAGTAGAACGCACCTCCGCGTCGGAATCCACGTTATAGGCCAGCGTAATGCCTCCAAAGCCCTGCGGGGTCGCGGGCGGATGCTCGGGTGAGATATCCTCCGCCAGCAGCGCCAGCGGATACAGTTCCAGCAACACCCCGTGGGTATTAAAGAAGATCACCTGCGGCGCGTCGCCCTTCTCCTGCGTTTCAAAACCCAGCCCGTCGCGGTAGAACCGCACGGACGCCGCCATATCGCGCACGCCCAGGCAGATTACATTCACGCGGTTCATGCGCTCGCGTTTCTGCTCGTCCATATGGCGAATCAATTTGCGCTGTATCTTCCCGCTGACGGTTTTGGGCAGCTCATCCACGAACTCGATAATGCGCGGATATTTATAGGGCGCGGTCGCGTGCTTCACGTGATCCTGCAGTTCCTTCACGAGTTCATCGCTCGCGGTGTAGTTCTTCGAAAGGACGACCGTCGCCTTGACGATCTGCCCGCGGTCCGGGTCGGGCACGGCGGTGATCGCACATTCGAGAACAGCCGGGTGCGTGAGCAATGCGCTCTCGACC
>JADGQP010000053.1 GCA_017881705.1 Christensenellaceae bacterium | reverse complement strand
GAATAGCGGCTGTGCACCAGCGCCAGCGCGGTTTCATAATCCAGGTCGCTCAAATCCAGGTATAGTTCCCCCACCTGACGGGCCTGCAGCATGCCCTTGTACACGATGGTACGGCAGCTGAGGCTGGCGGCGTAAAAATCGCCTGGATTCGCATCCGCGCTGTAACGCAGCCGGCTTTCGGCAGTCTTGCGAATCTGATACAGCCGGCGCTCAAAAGCCGAGTCGTCGGCAATATCCGCGCTTTTTTGAATAAACGCCTGGCGGATGAAAGGCATGCACTCCAGCGCGGTCTTGCCTAACGTCCCCGGGTTAACCGGCACGGTACGCCAGCCTAAAAACGTTTGCCCGTATTCGCCCGTAATGTCTTCAAAGGCTTTTTCCACGGCCGCGCGGCGTTCGCCGTCCATAGATAAAAAAAGCATGCCGACGCCGTAGGAGCCGGGTGCGGGCAGCACCATGTTCTCCAGCGGGCAAACTTTACGGAAAAACGCATCGGGAATCTGCGTTAATATACCAGCACCGTCGCCGGTATCCGGTTCTGCGCCGGTACCGCCGCGGTGGGAAAGGTGGTTGAGTGTTTCCATGGCGTCGGTAAGCACCTTATGGGAGCGAACGCCTTTAATATTCACCAGCATGCCGATACCGCACGCGTCATGTTCGTATTGCGGCAAATATAACCCTTGCTGTCGTGGCAGTTCCCGATCTTTCATGTTCTGGCCTCCGATTGCGTGTGTTTGGAAAAGGTGCTAAAAATAGCGCTCTTCGTCGCGTCGTTATTGAGCGTCATTGTATTATATCATCGTTTCCCAAACAATGACAAGTATGGTACAGCGGAAGAACAATGCGTGGCGCATACAGGGTTTTATAACAGAATCAAGAAAAACGGAGGCATCGCCGTCGTGCGGCGGAGCGAACGAAAACGGCGGGAACCTCCCAAGCGTTTGGAATGCTCCCGACGTTTTCAGACAGTTCCGTTTTATTTTACAAAGATAGCGCCAAACAGCGCCGCGTTTGTATATCCGGATGATCTGTCCAAACGCTTCTGGCAGGAAACCGCCGAAGCGATGTACCGTTTCATTTTCCGCAGGCAGGCGGAGAAAACGGCGCGCTATATGTGCTGCGACAACGGCTCCATTCGCTGCATCGCAGTTCTTTTCCGTTTCCTCCCAGGAGCATTTTACGGCGGTGTTCAGGCAATTCATCGGCTGCACGCCGGGGCAGTGCCGGAATTTGGAAACCGTTTTGCAATTGCAACGTAAAAATCGTGTAAAGCGCCACGTCGTATAAACGCGATTTTTCAGGCTTTGTCTATGATTTTACACGGATTTTACATTCCGAACACGCGTCCATTACACGCTTTCCTTATGCTGGAAACGTACGAAAGGAAGGGTGGGTTTGTACGGGTGAGCAAGCGCAAGCGCCGAAGAGGCCCAGGCGCAAAGCAAGCCTCCCGCCAGCAGGCTTCCGCTTGGGAGTCGCCTGCAAGACCGATTTGAAGGAGCGCACATGAGCAAGATCGAAATCAACAACTTGAACCTGTTTTACGATGAGTTTCAAGCCTTGAAGAACGTAAACCTTTCCATTGAGGAAAACCGCATCACTGCGTTCATCGGCCCTTCCGGCTGCGGTAAATCCACTTTGCTTAAAACACTCAACCGGATGAATGATTTAGTTCCCGGTTGCCATATTACAGGAAGCGTGACCCTCGATGGCGAAGATATTTACGGTGATTTGGACGTGAACCTGCTTCGCAAGCGCGTAGGGATGGTTTTTCAAAAGCCCAACCCTTTCCCCATGAGCGTATACGACAACGTAGCCTACGGCCCGCGCACGCACGGCGTGCGCCGCAGGGCAATGTTGGACGATATCGTGGAAAAGTCGCTGGTTGACGCAGCCATCTGGGAAGAGTTGAAAGACCGCCTTCATAAAAGCGCGCTGGGGCTCTCGGGCGGGCAGCAGCAGCGGCTTTGCATCGCGCGCGCGCTGGCCGTACAGCCAGAAGTGCTGCTGATGGACGAACCCACCAGCGCGCTGGATCCTATTTCCACCGGAAAAATCGAGGATTTGGCCGTACAGCTGAAAAAGGATTATACACTGGTAATGGTAACGCATAACATGCAGCAGGCAGTTCGCGTAAGCGACGCTACAGCGTTCTTTTTACTGGGTGACGTTGTGGAATACGGCGATACGGAAAAATTGTTTTCCATGCCCAGAGACAAGCGCACCGAGGATTATATTACGGGGAGGTTCGGTTGATGAAAAACCGTTTTGATGAACAGGTGGATATCCTCAACGCCCAAATGATCGAAATGGGCTCGTTGATCGAAACCACGATCGAAAGCGCCTGCGACGCGCTGCAAAATACCGACCTTGTCAAGGCCCGCGAGATCATCGAGGCCGATTCGGTTGTGGATCGCAAGGAGCGCGAAATCGAAGGCATCTGCCTTAGAATGCTCTTAACGCGCCAACCTGTGGCACACGATCTGCGCGTGGTATCCTCCGCGCTTAAAATGATTACTGATATGGAACGCATCGGTGACCATGCGGCGGATATCAGCGAGATCGTCACCTTTTTGCCCTATCCGCCGGCGATGCAGCCGGAGCATTTTGGCGCCATGTCCCGAGCGGCTATCGATATGGTGCACCGCGCTATCGACGCGTATGTGCGCCAGGACGTAACGCTGGCCCGTGAGGTCGTCGCCAGCGACGACACGGTGGATGAGCTTTTCTGCGATGTGAAACGCGAGCTGATCGAGCTGCTCAAGGCGGACGCTTCCCGCGGCAGCGAGGCATTGGATAAACTGATGATCGCCAAATACTTTGAGCGCATCGGCGACCACGCCACCAACATCGCCGAGTGGGTGGAATATTCCGTAACGGGCATCTATAAAGGAGAAGTGCTTCAATGATTCACGTTGTGGAAGACGACGACGGCGTGCGCGAACTGGAACTGTACGCGCTAAGACAGGCTGGCTTTGAGGCCGAGGGGTTTCCCACCACGGCCGTCTTTCGGGCAGCCCTGGAAAAAACAACGCCTTCGCTTGTCTTGCTGGACGTGATGCTGCCTGGAGAGGATGGCGTTACCCTTTTGCAGGGTCTAAGACGCGACCCCCGTACCAAGCGCCTTCCCGTTATCCTGGTAACCGCCAAGGGTGCTGAAATGGATAAGGTGCGCGGGCTGGACGCAGGCGCGGACGATTACCTTTCCAAACCTTTCGGCATTATGGAACTGCTGGCCCGCGTGCGCGCGCTGCTGCGCCGCAGCCAGGAAGCCAAGCCGCCTCAGGTGCTCACGGTCGGTTCCCTTACGTTGGACCGCGAAAGACACCTGGTGATCTGCGCGCAGGAGAATGTGACGCTGACGCACATGGAGTTTGAGCTGTTATCCTTCCTCATGGCGCACACGGGCAAAGCCGTTACGCGCGAGGTTCTTTTAGATGACGTATGGGGGCTCGGTTTCGCGGGCGACACCCGCACGGTGGATGTTCACATCCGTTCCCTGCGGCAGAAGTTAGGCCCCTGCGGCGATTTAATCCATACGGTTCGGGGCGTGGGCTACAAGCTGGAGGAATCGTATGCGTAAAAAAGTGTTTTGGAGCCTGGTCGGGTTCTCAGTTGCGATATCACTGTTGCTATGCGTCCTGTTCACCGGCGGCATGTACGTTTTCCTGAACCAACAACTGCGCGACGAGCTGGCCCAGGAATCGCAATCCCTGGCATCGCTGGCAAACGCGCAGCCGGATCAGGCGGCGTTCCTGCGAAGCGGCGTCTACGTCGAGCGGGTTACGCTCATAGGCGTTGACGGCACTGTGCTCTACGACAGCCAGGTGGACGCGGCACAAATGGAAAACCACGCCGACCGCAGTGAATTCATCGACGCGGTGAAAAACGGCTCTGGTTGGGCCAGCCGCAGCAGCGCGACGCTGGGCGAAACCAGCGTGTATTACGCCCGTAGGCTTCAAAACGGAGAGGTTCTTCGCGTCGCCGGGACGCAGAAGAACGTTCTTGCCATGCTGCAGGGAATTATCGGTTGGCTGTTACTGGGGCTGGTAGTCAGCGCGGTGCTGGCTTTCCAGTTGGCGCGGCCGCTGACAAAAGCGCTGATTCGGCCCCTTAACACCGTTAACCTCGACGCACCCCTGCAAAGCGATATATACGAAGAACTGGCGCCCATGATGCGCAGGATGGATGCGCAAAACCGCCGTATCAACTCACAGATGAACCGGCTGCAGCGCCAGCAGGCGGAACTCAACGCCATTTTAAGCGGGCTCAGGGAAGGCCTGGTCGTGCTGGACGAGCACCACCATATTTTAGCCGTCAACCCGGCGGCCAGGCGTATTTTGGGCGCAGAGGGCGAGGGCGACCTCGTTGGTAAAACCCTGCCTGAGATCAATCGCCACGAAACGCTGATGCGACTGTTAAGAGAAAACGACGGCGTGGGCGAATTATGCGCCAACGGCCGAGTCTACCGCATATCCGTGAGCCTCGCGGGCGAAGATTTGGGGCTGGTGATGCTGATGCAGGACGTTACCGACGAACGCATGGCCGAGCAGAATCGCCGGCAGTTCAGTGCCAACGTAAGCCACGAGCTGCGCACACCGCTGACCACCATCAGCGGTTATGCCGAGCTGTTAGCCACGGGGCTGGCCAAGCCGGAGGATACCGCGGAGCTGGCCGGAAAAATACACCATGAAAGCAAACGGATGCTTTCGCTGATTGAGGATATCATTCGACTTTCCAAACTGGATGAGGGCGCGGTGGGAGAAAAGCAGCCGATCGATCTGTTGCTTCTTTCACAGTCCTGTGTGTCCAAGTTAAGCGACGCCGCCCAGAAACAACATGTTACCGTAACGGTTAAAGGCGAAAGCGCCGTGGTGCTGGGCGACCGGACCCTGCTGGAGGAAATGCTGGCCAACCTGATCGACAACGCCATTAAATACAACAAACCCAACGGCAGCGTGCTCTTGACCGTCGGGATGGAGAACCGGCGGCCCCGGTTCACCATCAAGGATACCGGCGTGGGCATCCCTGAGGAACATCAGCCTCACGTGTTCGAGCGTTTCTACCGTGTGGACAAAAGCCGCAGCAAAGACACCGGAGGCACAGGGCTGGGTTTAAGCATTGTAAAACACGGCGCACAGCTGCACGGCGCAGAGATCTCGCTGGAAAGCAAGCCGGATCACGGCACCACGATAACGTTGCTGTTTCCGGAACAGAAGGAAAACGCCTGAAAAAAAGCCATCAAAACGGCGTAACCCTTGCGGTTGCGCCGTTTATCGTCTCCCGGCTGGGTTTAGGCGGTTTCGTGGCCGTTATAAGCCGCGCGCATGGCTGGCGGTTGCGCTACACGCGTGTGCTTCTAAAAACTTGGGTGAAATATGTGCAAAACGTTTGGCGATATGTTATAATTTACGATGTCGGCAGGTGTTTGCCGGTGGTGCTTCATACAAGGAGGGTTTTTTTTGGATGACCCGATAGGCGGTCAATTACTGATTCAGTTTCTTCTTATCCTAATCAACGCGTTTTTTGCCGCAACGGAAATCGCCGTGATTTCCATGAACGATAATAAAATACGCAAGATGGCAGATGATGGCGATAAAAAAGCCGCCGTGATGCTTAAACTTGCGGAATCCCCCAACGATTTTCTATCCACCATTCAGGTCTGTATCACTTTAAGCGGGTTCCTCGCCAGCGCCCTGGCTGCGAACAGCTTTGCATCCCGCCTGTCGCAGGCGCTTTATCACGCGGGATGGACGTTCTTCTCTCTGGATACGCTCAATACCCTCAGCCTTATCTTCATCACTCTGGTTCTCAGTTATTTCACGCTGGTGCTGGGCGAACTGACGCCAAAGCGTATCGCCATGCAAAACCCCGAAAAAGTCGCGCGTTTCACCAGCGGCGTAATCATCGTGGTGCAAAAAATCTTTAAACCCATCGTATGGCTCCTTTCCGCCAGCACCAACGCGATGCTGCGGTTGTTTCACGTTCATTCCAACAACACGGACGGGCAGGTGACCGAGGAAGAAATCCGCATGATGGTGGATATCGGCGGAGAAAGCGGCACCATCCAACAGGATGAGCGCACCATGATCGAAAACATCTTTGAATTTAACAATTCCACAGCCGAATCGGTCATGATCCATCGTATGGATGTGGTGACCATTCAGGTGGACGATCCCTTTGAAGATGTGCTTTCGACCATTCAGGAAAGCGGACTAAGCCGTTTCCCCGTGTACGACGAGGATGTGGACGATATTGTGGGCGTGCTGAACACCCGCGATTTTCTGCTTAACGCGCAGTGCGATCCTCCCAAACCCATGCGGGAGCTGCTTCGTCCCGCTTATCTGGTGCCGGAAACTGTGCAGGCGGATACGCTTTTTCGCGATATGCAAAAGCGTAAGGTGCACATGGCGATCGTGGTGGACGAGTACGGCGGCATGAGCGGCATCGTCACCATGGAGGATCTGCTGGAAGAGATTGTGGGCAATATTTACGACGAGTTCGACCCTGCCGAGGAAAGCGAAATTATACAGCTTGGGGAAAACCTGTGGCGCTGTGAAGGCACCGTGGATTTGGACACGCTGGCTGAAACGCTGGATATCGAGCTGCCGCTGGACGAGGAATACGACACGCTGGGCGGCATGGTGTTCAGTTGTTTCTCCACCATTCCAGAAGATGGTTCCACCCCTGCGGCCGATGTGAACGGCCTGCATATTCAAGTGGAGAAGATCAATGAACATCGCGTGGAAACGGCGCTGGTCAGCAAAATTTTACCCCCTGCCGAAACCGATGCGCACACCGATGCGCGCGAAAAATGACGAAAACGCGCTTAATCTGGGATTTTGACGGCACGCTGTACGACACCTATCCGCAAATCGCGGCTGCGTTGGCTGCGGCGGTACGTGATCTGGGCTTTCAAGCTGATGAAAAAGAAGCCTACGCGCTCGTTAAAGTGACCGTTTACCACGCGGCGCTTACCTATTCGGCGCGTTTTGGCCTGTCCGTCGAAGCGCTCCTGGCCGCGTTTCGCCGCCGCCACGAAGTGCAGCGCGATTTTCCGCCGATGCCGGGCTTTTGATTTATTCGTTCATACGTGTAAAGAGTACAGGTATCTCGACGAGTGACATGCGCCATGGATGCGTCCGTCCGGAAGTGGAAACGTTTAGCGAAAACGTAGACAGCCGAATACAAGGTGATCTTCATCGGCCGGCAGATTTCCGATTGCCCGCTGAATAACAGAAATCGTCGAGCGTCTCCGTGAGAGCCTTCGTCAATTAGGTGTATGTGT
This sequence comes from Christensenellaceae bacterium, assembly GCA_017881705.1. Taxonomy (GTDB): domain Bacteria; phylum Bacillota; class Clostridia; order Christensenellales; family Aristaeellaceae; genus CAXXOK01. The sequence continues at coordinate 95 of JADGQP010000053.1, read as the reverse complement.
CGTACCGGGTACCATTAAAATCCCGGCCAAGCCGATCAGGCATGGCGGGTACGCTCGCCGCTGTCCGGCTGGGTATCCGCTTCGGGCACGGGGAG
>JADGQP010000007.1 GCA_017881705.1 Christensenellaceae bacterium | reverse complement strand
CCGTTTTTGTTGCGCTTTTATTTAGCGTATGTATTTACCCTTGATGCGGGTTTGGGGCGTGGGCAGTTCGGGGTTGATTACGCTGCGGTTGCGTACAACGTTGAGTACCAGGCCGATGCCCGCCATGTTCGTAATCAGGTTGCTGCCTCCGTAGCTTAAAAACGGCAGCGGTATACCGGCCACGGGCACCAGCCCCGTGTTCATGCCTACGTTTTCAAACACGTGGAAAAGCATCATCGCCATAACACCGATAATAATCATCTGGCCGAAACGGTCCACGGTGTAACGTGCGAGGTACATCAACCGAAGCACGATCAGCAGGTACATGCCTACTACGAACATGCTGCCGATAAAGCCAAACGCCTCGCCGATCGAGGAGAAAATAAAATCCGTCCAATCTTCCGGCACATAATTCAGCTGGCTGAAACTGCCCTGTATGAAAGTACCGATGCCGGACAAACCGCCTGAGCCTATGGCCATCTTGGCGTTATCCACCTGGTAGGTGGCCGCCGAATCCACGAGGCTCGGGTTGATGAACGACAGGATGCGCGTAATGCGGTAATTATCCAACCCTGTGGAGATCGTAAAGGCGTACAGCACCGCGATGCCGATTACGCCCGCCGCGATGATGCCCCCGAGGATTTTAAGGCGGATGCCGCCGAAAAACAGCATGACGCCGAAAATGAAAATCATAACCAGTACGGAACCCATTTCGCCCGCAACCAGCGTGAGCGCCCAGGGAATGATCATCAGCGTCATCAATTTCAGCGCGCCGCTCCAGGAACCCATGGGGTCGTCGTTTTTTTCCAAGAACTTGGCGCATACGATGATACAGGCCAGTTTGACGAATTCGGAAGGCTGCAGGGTATATCCCCACAGGATATCAATCCACGCTTTCACGCCGGCCGCCTGGCTTGCTACCAAAACGACCAGCAGCATTCCGCAGGCCAGATAATAAAACAGCTGGGAACGCCGCCGGATAAACTCGTGAGGGAAAAAGGAAACCACGCCCACGACGATGGGGGAGATTAAAAAGAAAATCGCCTGGCGTACGCCGTAATGGGATGCGACAATGTAGTTGAGCAATGTACCCTCGGTGCTGGAGGAGGTGGAAAACGTGGCTACCGACACGCACAACACACCGAAGGCTGCCAGAATATACACCAGCGCCGTCAGCAGATAATCAAAATGCGCGCGCGAATGTCTGGATTCGTTGAGCGTCAAGGGCAATCCCTCCTTTCCGGGGCCGACGCCCCGAGGGGTGACAAACGCGGGGCAGGATCAGCCGCGTGTAAAGAAAAAGAAGCGACGTTTGCGCTTGAGCGGCGGCATGGGCACATATTCGCCCACGAACCGCCGGCTGATGCGTAAAAGCGCGTCCCGCGCGGGGCCGTTTTCATCCAGTACGGTATGGTGGCGGGCCAGCGCGCGCAGCACGGCCATATCTTCGGGCACATAGCCCAGCAGCGGAACATCCAATGTGTCGGCCACGACCTGCGGGCTGTACATATCCCCGCTTTCCACCAGCTGCGCAACCACGCGGTTGACCACCAGCATCGGTTTGGGTTTATGCTGTCCATCCAAAAGGGCGATCACCCGCTCCGCGTCGCGGATGGACACATCATCCGGCGTGACCACCAACAGAGAAAAGTCCGTAAGCGCCGTAAGCGTGCTAAGCCCCCGCTCCAGGCCGGCGGGTGCGTCCATGAGCACGTAGGAAAAGCGCTTTTTCAGCTTGTGCACGACACGCGCGAGCCTGTCGGCGGAGATATCTTCCCAGTTGCCCAACTGGGAAGCCGGCAGGAGGGACAGTGCGGGCGACAGGGTATACTGCACCAGCGCGTATTTGAGCTTGCAATCTTTGTTGATCACATCCACGACGTCGTACACAATCCGATCCTGAAGGCCCAGCAGCATATCCAGGCTGCGTAGGCCCATATCCGTATCCACGGCGACGGTTGGCAGTTGCCGGCGCGCCAGCGCCGCGGCCAACGCGGCCGTTACGGTGGACTTTCCGACGCCGCCTTTACCCGAGGCGACCATCCATGCCTGGCTCATCCGTTTCCCTCCCTGCCCGTCAGATAATGTTGACGCGTTTCCCGGTAGCGTTTAGGAAGCATTTGTGGAGCGCGCCGTTTTTTCGTGCCGGGAACCCGGGCGGCTGTATTACGGCGACAGAAGGTTTCCGCCCGGGAACACACCGCTGTCTGTTCGCAATGTTTTCTGGTCCAGGTACCAGGTAACAAACTCGCGCGCGGCCAGGCTGGCCTCGCCGCCGCTGTGCCCGCTGGGGATAAACACGACCACGGCGATTTCCGGCTTATCGTACGGAGCCAGCATAATAAACCAGGCGTTGTTTTCCAGGTCGATGGTGGTGACTTCGGCCGTTCCTGTCTTGGCGCAGACGTCGTTGCGGTATTTCCAGTCTTTGAAGTACTTGGTCGCGGTGCCGCTTTCTTCGTCAACCACGCCTTTCATACCTTCCAGGATTAGCTTAAGGTATTCTTCCGCGCCCTCGAATTTGTTCATGACGGACGGTGTTCGCTGGCTTAGAATATCGCCCTCGGGCGAGGTGATGCTATCCACAATCGACAGGTTGTACACGGTGCCGCCATTACCCACGGCGGCGGCATATCGGCTTACGGCGGCGGGCGTAACCGTGGTGATGGACTGCCCGATAGCCACCTGTATGGTCTGCGCGCCGCCCCACTTGATATCGTTTAAGTAATTGTACAGGTCGCCGATGACGGCTTGCAGGTAAACCATCTCGCGGGTCATATTCAATTCTTCCATCAGGATGGGGCGCATGCTTACGACCCAGTCGGTCTGCGCGGTATTCACGGCCATGTCCATCAGGCGTTTGATGCAGCGGTTAAGGTGCTCGTCGTCATAGGTGATGTTGCGGATGGCACCCTGGTTTTTCAGATGCTTTTTGATTGAGTTGAACACGATGATCGGCACGGCGGTATCCTGCGAGTATTCGTCCATCGCCTTGTCGGGGTCGTACAGGCTGGTTTGACAGCCTACGATGCTGCGCTGTTCGCCCGGCAGGTCTATGCCGGTTTTGCTGGTGAGGCCAAACTCGGATGCGTATTGGTATAGCCGCGTTTCGCCAAGCCTCGCGCCCAGCGTGTAGAAAAAGTAGTTGCAGCTGTGCTCCAGGCCTTGCACGATGGTTTGGTTTTGATGTTTATAACGCTGCGATTCGCTGATCCAGCAGCGCGGCGCGGTGGTAAGATCGGTCGTGTAGAGGGTGAACGCGCCCGCGTCGCTGATGATTTCATTGGGCAGTAACTCGCCCTCCATCATGGAGCCTAAGGCGGAAACCATCTTAAAAATTGAACCTGGCGTGCCGCGCGCCTGAATGTTGTAGTTCATTAACAGGTTCCGATCGTCCTTTAAAATCTGCTTGCTTTCATCCCCGCCCGCCACCAGGGCGTTAAGGTCATAGGTGGGGTAATTGGCCATGGCGAGCACACGACCCTGCATATCGATTACCATCATAGCGGCGCGGTCGGCCAGCGACAGGGGATATTTCATCCAGTTGCGGATTTGAATATCGCTTTTATTGGCTTCCAGCCAGGTGTTGTCCATCAGCTTTGTTTCCTGTGCGGCACGGGTGGTGGCCACGTTTTTTGCCAGCGCGCGTTCCGCCTGCTGCTGATAGCTGGCGTAGATGGTGAGCTTTACGTTGTTGCCGTCCTGCGGTTCGACGTAGCTTAATTCGCGGGTGATTTTGCCCACGCTGTCACGCTCGACGATCTTGTATCCCTGCCTGGCATCGCTGTCCTGAGTCAACCAGTCTTCCATGGAGGCTTCGATGCCGTCCAAACCGATGTTGTCGCTGTATTTATAACCTTTGGGGGAGAGCTCCTCCCACTTGGACTGCGAGGGAATGGCGCCGATGTAGCCGATTACCTGCGCGGCCAGGGTGCTGCGCGGGTACACGCGCTTGGTGCCAACGGCGATTTCCATGCCTGAAAGCGTCATGGAACGGGTTTCGATGGCGATTACCGTTTCGTAGGACACATCCTCCGCGATAACGATGGGTTGGGAGTTGTACAGGTTCATCTGCATTTCGGAGTATACGGCCATCACCTGCAGCATTCTCGCCTCGCTCATATCGGCGGGGATCTGGAAGCGCTGCTTCAATTTTTCAATAGCTATGGCAGGCGTTGGAACGCTGGTGGTGGAGTAGTAGTTATTGTCGCGCCACATCGTTTCGCGCTTCTGCAATACCGACTCGTCTACGCCGGAACCGAAATTGAACTTCCATTCATTTGTGACGGGGTCGCGCTCGATGACGAAACTTACGCTGAGCTTACCGCCGTTTTGCTCAATGATATCGATGGTGTCCGAAATGGACTGGGTGAAAGCAATATAGGCGTCCTTGCTGTTTTGGGAAGCGTCCCTGTAGAAAGTGACGTTGTATACTTTATCGTCCTTGGCGAGGATTACGGCGTCCGCATCGGTAATCATGCCACGGCTTCCGCGTAGGGTTACCTTGGTGGTGCGCCGGCTTTCCGCGCTTGTGGCGTAATCCGAGCCGGAAACGAGCTGCAGGTTGACCAGTCCCCATACCAGATATAAAAACATCGCGATCACGATGAACAAAAACACCAGGTAACGCATCCGTGGGTTATAATCCCTGCGGTCCAGCCTTCGATTTGGTGATGATAGCATGGGTCCTCCTTTCCGCAGCCTCCGCGCCTTACGGCAAAAAGTGGGGCGCAGGCGGCCTGCCTGAACGCGGGGTGCGGTTTATCGCGCTTTTTTAAGCTTGTATATGTCCATCCACCAGCGGACGGGAAACTGTAAAAGCCCCGCGAGCGCCGTGGTGTATATAACGCTGATCAAAGCCCGCTGGTAATGGCCGCCGTCCAGCTGTACGCCGTTGAGATAAATATACAGCAGGTTGACGGTTTCGAAGATCGCCGAACTGATTACGGCGCAAAGAACTGTGCGCGTATGCGGCGGCAGGTTGGTTGCGCGCTTGCCCCGCGTGCGCTCCTCCTCCAGCCTCCGCTCGCTTTTATCCGAAAACACCAGCGCGCCCAGCATCGCGCATACGGGATAAAGGATCAGGTAAAAGTAGTTCAGCGGCGGCATCATAATCTCCAGCAGATACCCGACCGTGACCGAGAGTACAAACGTATACTTTCTCCCCAAGCCTACGCTGACCGCCGCGGCGATTGCCAGGGCGATGTTTGGCGCGACGTTCAGGATAGCGATGTTTGACGCCACTGTGGATTCCAGCAGGTAGCACAGCAGGGTGAGAACGGCGAATTTAATTCCTTTCTTAATCACTATTGATCCGCCTCCACGGAGACATCCAGCGGGGGCGGCGTGGGAGACGGGGTGGCGGTTGGCGCGAGGGTAAAGCCATAGGTGTTTTCGGTAGCCATACTGCTTGGCACCTGGTATTCCAGGTTTCCGCTGTCGTCCGCCGGGGAAGGCGTAGGTTCAGTCGGGGGTGTCTGGCTGTTGAGCAGGCCGCTGCCATTGATCGGCGTGGGGGTGGGTGTAGCGGTCGGCACCGGCGTGGGCGCGAGCTGGTAAAAATCGGAGCCGATTTGGATGGTGGGGACGGGCTGTTCGGTGTCCACCGGTGTAAACGTAAGGGAATCGCTGCTGCTGGAACGCGCCTGCACGGCTTCGGCCTGCGGCTGGTAACGAAGCACCAGAACGTACTCGATATGCTCAAAATCCGCCTTGGGTTCCACGACGATATAGCTCTTGTTGCTTTCCATGCCGCGCGTGCTTTCGCGTACGGTGCCGATAGGGATGCCCTTGGGAAACGACATGCCAACGCCCGAGGTTACCACCGTGTCGCCCGGACGCGGCAGGTGATCGTCCGGCAGGTAGTACATGCGGCACAGTGCCGTGCCGTCCACGCCCAGCGTACCGCGCACGGTGCCCTGGTCGCGGGTGGAGGAGATGAGCGCCGCGATGCTGGCCTGGCTGTCGATAATGGTACGCACGCTGGATTTGGTGGCCGTAACGTTGTAGGTATAGCCTACCAGCGCCCCTTCCATGGTGACGGCCATATAATCCTGTACGCCGTCGTTGGAGCCTTTGTTGATGGTAAAGACGGAAAAGTAATTGCTCTGGTCATGGTTGATCACCGTGGCTACGAGGGGGTTCATGCTTTCGTTTTCGGAAATTTCATCATACATGTTTTCGTATACGGTCAGTTTTTGTTCCAGCTCGTCGGCCAGCATCGCCTGGTAAACGAGCTGTTCGTTTTCGTCCTTAAGCTGGTTGTAGGCCAGCTCTATATTGGCGCGGTACTTGAGCGTATACAGGTAATCCACCACCGAATTCACAATACTCGAAAACCCTGTTTGTATCGGGGTGATCACACGCGCCGCAATGTTTTCGGGCTTGCTGAACAGGTCGATCTTGGTAACCAGGTAAAGGATGTGGGAACCGCCAAGCCCCAGCAGTACAAGCACGGCCGCGACCGCGATTACACGGCGCACAAGGGGTTTGGCGCCGTGTTCGGTTTTCCTTTTACGCTCCGGTTTGGGTTGCTTTGGGTTCATGGACGATCCTCCGGCTTATGGCGTGGTTCAGGCTCGTCGCCTGAGAAGGTTCAGTTCTGCTTCAGGAAGCTGGTTCTGCCCAACCTTTGGAGAAGATCGAAATTTTCAATAATATTACCCAGACCCAGCGCCGCGCAATCCATGGGTTCCTTGGCCAGCATCACGGGAATGCCCAGTTCGCTGGCGATCATTTGATCCATGCCGTAAAGCAGCGCGCCGCCGCCGGTGATGTAAATGCCGTTGTGCATTACATCCGCCGCGAGCTCTGGCGGCGTGCGTTCCAGCACCCACTTGATGGCGCTTAAAATAGCCAGGCAGGGTTCGTGGATGGCTTCGTAGATCTGGCTGGAGGTTATTTCGGTGGTCTGCGGCAGGTTGGTTACCATGTCACGGCCGCGGATACGCGCGCGCCGCTCCTCCCGTATGGGAAGCGCCGCGCCCAGATCCAGCTTGACTTCCTCGGCGGTGCGATCGCCAATGAGGATGTTGAACTCGCGCTTGATAAAGTTGATGATCGCCTCGTCCAGCTTGCCCCCGCCCACGCGGATGGAATGGCTGATCACTACGCCGCCCAGCGAAATTACGGAAACATCCGTGGTGCCCCCGCCGATATCCACGATCATGCATCCGTTGGGCTCGAATACCGGCAGCCCGCTGCCCAGGGCCGCGGCGAAAGGCTTTTCCACCATGTAGATCTTGCGCCCGCCCGCGCACTTGGCGGCTTCCATGACCGCACGCTGTTCGATGCTGGAGATGGAGCAGGGATAGGTTAAAAACAGCCTCGGTTTGATCAGGTAGCTGGAACCGATGGCCTTACGTGTAAAATACTGCAGGAGGATACGAGTCATGTCAAAATCGGTGATCACACCATCGCGCATGGGCCGGATGGCCATTACGCCTTCCGTGGTACGCCCAAGCATAATCTTCGCGTCATCGCCCACCGCGCGCACGCGCCGCTCGTTGGTGCTTTCCACCACGACGATGGTCGGTTCATTAACGACGATGTTTTTGCCCCCGACGTACACAAGCGTATTGCTGGTGCCCAAATCGATGCCCAGGTCATGCGCTGCGAAAGCCATCTGTTCACACATCCGTTCCTGATGATCAAATATCAGCCTGTAGTTTGTTTACTGCGTAACTTCATCTCCCGGGAGAATACCGGCAGCCTGTAAAAGCGTCGCCACCGCGGCCAGCGGCAGGCCGATCACGTTGGTTGGACTGCCCTCGATACGTTCCACGAAAATGCCGCCTATTTCCTGCATGGCATACGCGCCCGCTTTGTCCATCGGTTCGCCTGTGTTTACGTAGCGGACAATCTCGCCGGGCGAGGCATAACGGAATTTCACGCGTGTGGTTTCCACCCGCTCGCGTATCCGCCCGTCGGGCGTGCGCAGGCAAACCCCCGTGTAGACGGAGTGCCAGCGGCCGGACAGCAGTGTGAGCATCCGAAACGCGTCCGCCTCGCCTAAGGGCTTGCCAAGCACCTGATCATCCAGGCACACCAGCGTATCGGCGGACAGTACCGGTAGGGAAGGGTATTTTTGAAACACTTCCGCACCTTTAAGGCGCGCTAAGGCCGCTACCCGCTCCAGGCCGGAGCCGGAGGCGTTTTCTTCGGCGTCGGAGGGAACAACCGCGAAAGGGAGCCCAAAATAAGCCAACAGCTCGCGCCTGCGCGGCGAGCCGGATGCAAGGATCAACCGTGCCTGAGATACCGGCGTTTCCATTGCGGGGCATTCCTCCCTTACCGCCAGAATGTTCCATGACGCATTATTATAGCACATGGGTCAATCGGCGTACAGGGATCGGGTTATTTTGTTGCAGGTGCGATAACCCGATAAAATCGCTCGGGGAAGCTCCGCGCTTGACTTTCAAGGCCGAACGAAGGATAATAGAAAGTGCCGCGCCGATTGCGGCGGTACGGAGGGTGCGGGGCGATGAAACAGGTAATCACCGGCGTGGAACGCGGTTCTGTAGCCGAAAGGCACGGCTTGCGCGCAGGCGACGCGATCCTCTCCATCGAGGGGGAGGAAGTGCTTGACGAGATTGATTATCAGGCGCTGATCGCCCGCCCGACAATCCGGATTATGCTGGAACGGGCTGATGGTAACGGAGAAACCCTGACCCTGACCAAAGAGGACTGGGAACCGCTGGGCTTACGCTTCGGGCAGAGCATGACGCTGTGTGCGCGTACCTGCCGCAACGATTGCATTTTCTGCTTCATCGACCAACTGCCGCCCGATATGCGGCTCCCCCTGTACGTGAAGGACGACGACTGGCGTTTTTCGCTTATGATGGGCAATTACGTTACCCTCACCAATGTGGACGACGCCGAGTTTGAACGCATCCTGCGGCGTCACGCCTCGCCGCTGTATGTGAGCGTGCATACCACCGACCCCGCGCTTCGCTGCCGGATGATGAACAACCGTTTCGCCGGAGATATCCTTGCGCGGTTACGCCGCCTGGCGGAGGCGGGCATCCGTTTCCATTGCCAGGTGGTGTGCGTGCCCGGTTATAACGACGGCACCCAACTGCTGCGTACGCTTACGGATCTACGCGATCTGGCGCCCGCCGCCCAAACGGTGGCGGTGGTGCCGGTAGGGCTGACCCGGTTTCGGGAAGGGCTTACGGAGCTAACACCGTTTACTGCGCAAACCGCTGGCGCGCTGCTGGATGGGCTTTTGCCCTTTCAGGCTGAATGCCGCGAACGCCTGGGCACTACGTTTGCCTTTCCCAGCGATGAGTTTTTCTGCCTGAGCGGTCGGCCCGTTCCGTCCGCAAGCTGGTACGAAGGCTACCCGCAGATTGAAAACGGCGTGGGGATGCTGGCGAAACTGGAAGAGGAATTGCTGGAAGCGCAGGCGAATGAACCCGAGGACCAGGCCGCGCCGCCCCGCACGTATGTGCTGGTGTCCGGCGTAAGCGCCGCGCCGCACATGCGGCGGCTTACACAGCGCTTCGCGCCTGAAAACACGCAGGTGCGGGTGGCCACGGTAATGAACCGTTTCTTCGGCGAAAGCGTGACCGTAACGGGTCTGCTTACCGGCGGGGACACGCTCAGCCAGCTGACGCCGGAACTGCTTGACGGCGCGGACGGGCTGCTGATCAGCCATAATATGCTGCGCCACGAGCGCGACCTGTTTTTGGACGATATGACCTTTGCAACCTTTACCAGCCGCCTGCCCGTGCCCGTGCGCGTGGTGGAGGACGGGTATGACCTGTACCTGGCGCTGCGCGGCCGGGAACCGACGGACGAGCGATAAGGAGAAATCATCATGGCGAAACCGCTGGTGGCCATTGTAGGCCGGCCCAACGTGGGGAAATCAACCTTTTTTAATAAAATTGCGGGTCGGCGCATCTCCATCGTGGAAGATACGCCCGGCGTAACGCGCGACCGTGTATACGCGGATGTGGAATGGCGGGGTCGGCAGTTTACGCTGATCGACACCGGCGGCGTGGACATGCGCAGCGAGGATGTGCTGCTTTCCCAAATGCGCCACCAGGCGCAGATCGCCATGGACATGGCGGACGTGATCTGCTTTTTTTGCGATGGACGCACGGGGCTGACCGCCGAGGACAAGGACGTGGCCGACTACCTGCGCAAGACCCGCAAACCGCTGCTGTTGGTGGTGAACAAGATCGATTATCTGAAGGCAGAGGAAAACCTGTACGAGTATTACGAATTAGGGCTGGGCGATCCCATCGCCATTTCCAGCACGAATATGCTGGGGCTTGGCGACCTTCTGGACGCGATGGTGAACCTGCTGCCGCCGCCGCAGCCCGACGAGAGCGACGCGCCGGAACACGTGATTCAACTGGCGCTGGTAGGTCGGCCCAACGTGGGCAAAAGCTCGCTGTGTAACCGCCTGCTTTCGGAGGAGCGCGTGATGGTGAGCGATATCCCGGGCACTACGCGCGATGCGATAGACACCTTGTTTACCGATGAGCAAGGAACGCGCTTCAACATCATTGACACCGCCGGCATCCGCAAGAAAAAGGCGGTTGAGGATGAAAGCATTGAAAAGTACGGTGTGCTGCGCGCCATCGCCGCCATTGAACGCTGTGACGTAGCGGTGCTGATGATTGACGCGCAAACCGGCGTGACCGAACAGGACACGAAGATTGCCGGCATGATCCTGGACGCGGGCAAGGGCGTGGTGGTGGTTGTGAACAAGTGGGACGCGGTGGAAAAGGATACCAACACCATGAAGGACATGCGCCAGCAAGTGCTGGAAGATCTTAAATTTATGGCCTACGCGCCGGTGCTGTTCCTTTCCGCGCTCACCGGCCAGCGCGTGAACACGGTGCTGGAAAACGTGAAGGTGGTTTATCAGAACTATTGCCGCCGTATTCCCACAGGCGTAATCAACGAAGCGCTGGCGGACGCGCAGGCCAGCTTGCAGCCTCCCGTACAGGGCGGACGGAAGCTGAAAATCTACTACGCGACCCAGCAGGCAGCCTGCCCGCCGACGTTCATCTTTTTTGTGAACGACCAGAAGCTGATGCACTTTGCCTACGAACGTTACCTGGAAAACCAGTTTCGCAAGTGCTTCGAGTTTATTGGAACGCCGCTCAGGTTTATTTTGCGGGAAAAGAATAAGGAAAACGTGCAATCGTAACGGCCCGCGCTCCCAGCATATAAAATACAACCCTTACCAAGTCGCCTTTGCCGCGATGGCAACGGCTTTTTGGTGTGCCGCGTCCACCTTATTGGTACCGTGGGTACGACTGTTTTTATAGTGGATACAGAATTGACCGGCGAAATTGTTATTGTCAATCGTGTCAGTGCCGTGAGGCATCCCGTTCATGGACGCGGCGTATACGTGCCCATTATACAGTATCAGAATGGGGCGGCGGTTCCAGCTCCACGCGCCGCCGTAGATGGCCTTCATAATGGCGGTATCTGCAGCGGTAAGCGGTTCGGTATCACAGTGGTTTACGCCGCTCCAGCGTTTGGCTTTAAAGGTTTTGCCCGTACGCACATCCTTGATGGTAAAAACCGCTTTTTTGGAGATCAGGGAGTTTACGTTATCCTTGAACCAATCCGGCTCTTCCGTTTTATACTTGGTTTTCGATGACGAGGACGACGACGAGGACGTGGATTTGCCGGTGGCGAACATCACGCGGATGGTGGATGCGCCCGCCACGCCATCCTCTTTCATGCCGCGGTTCTTTTGGAAACGTTTTACCGCGGCTATGGTTTGAGCACCATAATGGCCGTCGATATCGGAGTTGTAATAGCCTAACAGTTCCAGCGCCTGCTGAAGTTTCACCACATTTTCGCCGCTGTCGCCCTCCTTGCAGGCTTTGGGCGTCGTGCCGATGTCCTCAATGCTGGATACGGTGTTGGACGGGTTGGTATCGCCGGATTCGGAATCGTCCGTTGCCGTGCTTTCAGTGGGTTGGGTTGCGTCGGCAGTTTTTGCGCAGGAACCGAAAATGGAAGTAATGGTCGCCTTGCCCGCGATGCCGTCGGCTTTGAGGTTCTCAGCCTTCTGGTACAGTGCCACCGCCGATAGGGTGCCGTCGCCATATTTTCCGTCCGCGGTCAGCTTGTAATAACCCAGAATTTTCAGCGCCTTCTGGAGCTTCTTCACGTCGCTGCCCTCATCGCCCGTCGTCATAGGGCCCGGCGCGTCGCCCAGTGCCTGAATCTCATCCGCATTAGTGATGGCGGAGTTTTTAGACACTTCCACGTATTTCTTCATAACGTAGCCGCCGTATTTACCGTAACCAACCTTGTACCAATCGCCGCTTGTGCTAAGCACTTTCACCGCGTCGCCCTGGGGCAAGGTCTGCACGGCCGCGGAGCTTTGATCGGCCGCCTTACGCAGCACAACGCGTGCCGTAAGCGTACCAACGCTTTCCGCGTGCGCCGGGCTGCCGCAGGTTGTGGAAAGAAGCGTGAGAAGTAAAAGAGCAAACGCGGCCAGCCGGCAAAAAAACAGCGCGGCGGGGGAATATCTTTGGGACATAGGACACCTCCTGATTCCTGAATGAATGAAGTTCCGCGACAAATATATTACAATATTGTTAAGAAGTCAATACAATAGCGACATAGATTTACATATTAGATGGTTAAAAAAACGACATCAAGAAGCAAAAACAGGAAGAAATTCGTCCGGACAATCGTTTCACTATTGACGAAAACGTTTGTGGAGATTAAACTAAAGTATGAGTTTATTTTGATCGCTCAAAATTGTTAGGAATGATTTATAATGTTTTGGAGGATTTTTAACGAATTATGAAACAACTTAACGGTACGATCACGCTCTCTTTTTTAGAGGAAGACAACCAACAGCGCGTGATCTTTCGAGTTATACCCCTTTGTACTCGCGAAGGCGCGGTTTTCCATACGCGGACAATCGAATTTCCGGATCAGGGCAGCCTGAGGATTGTTCCCGACAAACGCGAACAGAGCACCTTCAAGGAACGGATGCGCTCCATGGGCTGCCTATGCGCCATTCAGCTGCTCAACGAGGGAAAAGAGCTGGGCAAGGTGCGTCAAAACCGTAATTACGACCCCAACCAGGGGGAACGTAACCAGTTCGCCATTTACTCCGATGTGGTCTGCGAGTTTACGCCCGACGGGGTCTTTGAGGTTTATAACGAGAATGAGGAATATGGCAATGCGCTTTCCCCACGCGTGCTGATCCGGCGCGGTCAGGTGCTTTACGGCCCGCTGGACAGGGCGGAAAAGCCCGATTGGGCGACGCTCCGACCCTTTGGTAACGACAGTTATCTGCTGCAGACGGTGGAACTGCCCAACGCCGCGCAGAGTTGCTTTTACTGGAACCCGGAACAAACATTGAACTGGCGGCAGCGCCGGGGCACGTTGCGCCACGGAAAACCGCACGAGGAAGGCCAGGACGACGAGCCGGAAGACGAACCATCTGCACCGTCGGTTCAACCTCTGGTTAAACCAAACCCCATTCCCGCCCCCGTCCCGCCTGTTGCGGTACGCAAACCTGAATTTCCCGGGTTCGCAGCCGTCTCTGCGTTAGCGGAAGCCGCGCCGGTCGTTCGGGAAGCCGCGCCGGTCGTTCGGGAACCCGCGCCGGTCGTTCGGGAACCCGTGCCTGTCGTTCGGGAAGCCGCGCTGGTCGTTCGGGAACCCGTACCTGTCGTTCGGGAAGCCGCGCCGGTCGTTCGGGAAGCCGCGCCGGCCGTTCGGGAACCCGCGCCGATTGTTCGGGAACCTGCGCTGATTGTTCGGGAACCTGCGCCGGTCATTCGGGAAACCGTGCCGGTCGTTCGGGAACCCGTGCCGGAACCTCGGCAGGAAGAACCCGCTGCGGAGCCGCTTGCGAACCCTGAGGCGCTGCGCCCGACGTTTGCGGCGCAAGCCGACTCGTCGCTGCCCATTGGGATGAAACTGGAGATTCTCAATGGCGATATCTCGTTTGAGGATCAGCTTTCCCAGCTGGACCAGCCCCTGCCGATGGATGCCAACCTGTTGGCGCACGCATCATCCGCGGCGGCCGCAGAGGAACAGGCCGAGGCGCCGCTTCATTTCAGCGGTACGCCATTGGTAAAAACGGGCGTGAAACCGCCGCTAACCTTACGGGGCGGTGGCAGCGTTCAAAACGTTATAGAGCGCGAAGTGCGCGAAGCTTATCACAGGGAGGGAGCGTATCCCACCGATTTTAAACCTTTGGATAACCCTGTGGACAATTTATGCAAGGCGCTGGAAACGGTATGGGCTTCGACCGGCACGCAGCGTCAGGCGTTGGAAACCTTAAGTGAAAACGAAGCGTTTACACAGGCGTTTTTATTGCAGCTTCGGCAAAATGGCGGTGAAACCGGTGCCGTGAAGGCCGCGCAGGATCAGCTTGCGGATATCGAGGCGGAACGCCTAAGCCTGCTGATGGAACTGGATGCCGCAAAAAGCGAAGACAAGGCTGCGCGTGATGCGCTGTGTGCTTCGATGAACCAGAAAAAGCGCGATGAAGTTGCAAAGCTGGAAGAACGCGCCCGCGCTCTGCGCACGGATACCGAGACGCTGCACGCAACGCTTATATCGCTTGGGGAGCAGGCGCAAGGGGTAACTTTGGAAGCGCTGGTTCACAGCGGTGCGCAGCTTTGTACCTCCAATGGCGAAACCGTCGCCCTTTCGCCGCGAATCGGCATGGAGAAGAAGCCGGAAGAGCTGATCGCCTCTGTACGGATGGCGCTGGGTCGCCAGGGTTTCGCCGTGAGCGAGGACGACGCGACAGAACTGTTGACCTTTTTTGCCCTGCAGGACGATTTGACCGTGTGCGCACCCACGGCAGCCATCGGCGAACTGTATGTACGGGCGCTGACAAACGCGTTGGGACTATCGAACGTAACGGCGTATACACGGGCAGGAGATTACCTGACCGTTGCTAGCCTGCTGCCGGAGAACGGTCAGCGCACCCCGACTGTAGAGGTTTCCGCATTTGCCCGCGCGGCCGTGCATGCTTACGGACACAAAACCCTGCGAATCGCCGCCGCGCAGGAGGTTACCGCCGCGGATGGCTTGCCGGTCGCGACAGCGCCGGCATACCGGCCCGGCACAAACATGGTACGCGAAGCACAGCCAGCAGCGCCGGTTATGCTGGAAAGCCTGTGGGCGTTCGCGGACGCAGCCGCACCGCTTTCACCGGCGGGAGAAGCCTGGTTTATAGAACTCGCGGGGGAGATGGAACAACAGGGCGCACCCCTTGCGCAGACCGACCAGAACAGGATGCGGGCATTTATCGCCGCCGCTTCGGCGCGCTTGCGCGGAGGCTTCCTCGTTGCCGCGGATGCGGCCGCGTTGGGTTGGGTGGTTCCCCTGGCGCGCGAGCGCAGGTTAAATACGGAAGCGCTCAGATCCACGCTTGTCGGCCTGCCGCGTACGCTCGCGGCGTTGAATATCCGGTAAGGTCACGATCAATTACCCATACTGACAACCTGAACCGCCCGCCCCTTCAAACGAACGGGGCGGGCGGTTGATTGTCAAAAAAGTGGACT
>JADGQP010000052.1 GCA_017881705.1 Christensenellaceae bacterium | reverse complement strand
CCAACAGCTCGTTCATCGCCACCACCAGGCGCGCGTTCCTCGCCTCCGCCGCGGAAAGCGAACGGCTCACATGCCTGGCCAGGCTGAGATCGCGTTCTTTCATCACAAAAAAGGCGTTTTGCGAGGCTGCGCTGCCTTGCGTAACATACAAGCCGGCCGACTCCGCTTGGTAGGGCAACCCGCGTTTTTGGCACAGGTCGTTAAAAAGGCACTCCGCCATGGGGCTGCGGCAGGTATTGCCGGAACAGATAAACAGCACATCCGCCATTGGAGCCGCTCCTTTCTCCTTGGTTGCCTTACACTTCCAACACGTGAAACGACGCCGCGCGGTTCAAACGGTTCATCAGCGCCAGGCCGATGCCTTGCGTATCTACGGCTTCGCAGAAGATCATTTCCACCTTTTCAGCATCCATCTGCCGGAGCGCCGCAAACAGCGTATGCGCAAGCGTTTCAGGTTGCGCCAATTTCCCCAGGGAGTAGGTTTCGCATCCTTCGTACCCGGTGGCGTGCTCCTCAAACGTCAGTACGCACGCTTTCCGCCCCTGCCCCACCGCATCGGCATACAGCCGCAGGCAAGCCGCGCGAACCCGTTCCGGTTCGCCTTTCACAAGCGTCAACTGCCCTTGGGGCGCGTAATGCCGGTACATCATGCCCGGGCTCACCGCCTTTTCGCCGCTGGCCAGCGGACGCATCACGCTCGGCGCCACGCGCACGTCCGGCAGTACCGCCTGCAGCATTTCCAGCGTTACGCAGCCCGGGCGCACAATGGTCGGCGTTTCGGCCGTTAAATCCAATACCGTGCTTTCCAGCCCCACCTCGCAGGGTCCGCCATCCAGTATCAACGACACGCGGCCCTCTAAATCCTCCAGCACGTGCTGCGCTGTCGTCGGGCTGGGGCGTCCGCTTACGTTGGCGCTGGGCGCAGCGATGGGCACACGGCAGGCGGCGAGCATCGCACGCGCTACGGGATGGCGGGGCAGCCGGATCGCCACGCTGGGCAACCCCGCGTTGGTCGCCGCCGGAATGACCGGTTTCTTGGGCAGCAACAGCGTCAGCGGCCCTGGCCAGAACGCTGCCATCAGTGCTTTCGCGCGTTCGTTGATATAACAAAGCGGCTGCGCAGCCTCCGCAGAAGCCACATGTACGATCAACGGGTTGTCGCTGGGGCGGCCTTTCGCCTTGAAAATTTTAGCCACAGCCGTTTCATCAAGCGCGTTTGCTCCCAGACCGTATACCGTTTCGGTGGGAAAAGCCACCAGTTCGCCGTTTTCCAGCAGCCGCGCCGCCTCGGCGATCGCCTCATCGGTCGGCAGCGCAATCCTCGTTTTCATTCGTTACGCCTGCTCTCCAAGGTTTTTTAACTTTTCCGCCTGTTCCGCCAGCGACAACGCTTCAATCAGTTCGCGCAGGTCACCGTCCATCACATCGTCAATTTGGTACAGCGTAAGCCCGATGCGGTGGTCGGTCACGCGCCCCTGTGGGAAATTATACGTACGAATCCGTTCGCTTCGGTCGCCTGTGCCGATTTGCCCGCGGCGGTTCGCGGCGTACACCGCGTCCTTCTCGTCGCGTAATTTCTGATACAGGCGGCTTTTCAGCACCATCATGGCTTTCGCGCGGTTCTTGATCTGGCTTTTCTCATCCTGACACGTGACCACCAAGCCCGTAGGCAGGTGCGTAATACGTACGGCGCTGTCTGTGGTGTTGATGCATTGCCCGCCATGGCCTGTGGAACGATATACATCGATGCGCAGATCGCCTGGGGCAATATCGATTTCCACATCCTCCGCCTCGGGCAGCACCGCGACGGTACAGGTGCTGGTATGAATCCGCCCTGAGGCTTCGGTGCTGGGCACGCGCTGCACGCGGTGCACGCCACTTTCGTATTTTAAGCGGCTGAACACACCCGCGCCGCGGATGTTCAGCACGGCTTCTTTCACCCCGCCCAGTTCTGTCATGTTATAGTTCACAGGCTCAACCTTGAAATGGTTGCGCTCGGCGTAGCGCGTGTACATGCGCAGTAACAGCGCACCGAACAATGCCGCTTCGTCGCCACCCGCGCCCTGGCGAATCTCCATAACCACGTTACGGTCGTCGTCCGGATCTTTGGGCAATAAAAGCAGCTTGAGTTCTTTTTCCTGGCGCTCTTTTTGCTGCGCCAGTTCCGAAAGCTCTTCCTGCACCATATCGGCCATATCGGGCTGGGTTTTCAATTCTTCGGTTTCCCTAATTTGCCTAAGCGTTACCTGATAATCCTTATAGGCTGTTACCGCGGGTTCCAGCGCGGCGTGCTCCTTAAGCAGTTTCTGGTAGTTATCCGTGTCGGCGGTCGCGTCGGGCTGGCTGATTTCCTCGCCCAACTCCTGATAACGACCGATCATCCAATCAAATTTCTCAAACATAGCGTTTCTCCTTCGCCTCCCGTCCGGGCAGCGCCCGGGCATGCTTGCTTATTTGGCAGCGGGAAGAAAGATGCCGCTAGGTCGGAAACGCCGCGCGACGCGCGGAAACAAAGCGCTCTTTGCCAAACAGATCCAAATGCAGTTCAATATCCGAAAAGTGATGGGTTTGCGCAAGCAGACTCTCGACCTGCCGCGCTTGTCCGTCTCCGATTTCCATTAGCATCCAGCCGCGGTCGGCAAGGCAAGCCGGTGCGTCCGTTGCCAGCCTACGATAAAAATCCAGGCCATCCGCGCCGCCGTCCAAAGCTAGGCGCGGCTCACGCGCAACCTCGGGTTGTAGCGCATCACACGCAGCGCTTTCCACGTAGGGCGGGTTGCACACGATCAACTTAAAACGCTCCCCCGCTACGGGCGCAAGCAGATCGCCCTGTAAAAACCGTATCTCCGCGCCGTTTGCCGCCGCGTTTTGACGGGCCAGTACCAGCGCGTCCGCGCTGACGTCGCAGGCGGTCACGTGCGCCTTGGCACATTCCCTGCACAGGGTCACGGCGATGGCGCCACTGCCGGTGCACAGGTCCAGCACAGTCGGTTCGGCAATGGGCATCAGCTTTTTCAATGCGAGTTCGCACAGTGTTTCCGTTTCAGGCCGGGGAATCAGTACGCGGCTGTCCACCGAAAAGTTATAGCCGTAAAAGCATTGCGTTCCCAGCAGGTATTGGAGCGGCTCCCGTTTCGCACGCAAAAGCAGGAGAGCGCGAAATTGCGCCTCCTGCTCGGGCGTCAGTCGAAGCTGCGGGTTCAGGCGCAGTTCCATGCCCGTTTGTTCCGTTACATTTTCCAGTAATGCAATCGTATCCGGCTTCGGGTCCGGAACCTCCCGAAGCGCCTGTACGCCCAGCCGGATAGCCTCACCGAGGGTCAACATTCAGTCTGCGGCGGCCGCTATCGGCTGCGTGCCACCTGCTGCGGCGATGGGTGCTTTTCCCGGGACGGTGTTCACCGGTTCGGCGTCGGCCGTTTCAACCGGCGGCTGATAGCTCGGGTCGCTTTCCGCATAACTGTGCAAAATCGCCCAGCCTTCCGGCGTGCGTTTTGCATGCGCAGGCATCCCGTACAGCGCCACATTCATGGCAACGATCGCGCATTCCACCATTTCGTCCGTCGGCGGGCGGGTGGTTAAACGCTGCAGCTGCATCCCCGGCCAGCGCAGCGCCCGCGCCAGCCTGCTTTCGCTGTGCGCAAGGCCTTTGAGCGCCTCGTAACTCAACCCCGCCACCACCGGCAGCAGCGCCAGGCGGCTAAGCAACCGCCAGATGTAGGAGTTTCCTTGGTATCCCATTATCGAAAACAAGATGATGGAGATAACGAACACAAGCAGCAAAAAACTGGTGCCGCAGCGCGGGTGCAGGGTGCTGAACTGTTGTGCGTTTTTCGGCGTTAGGGGCAGGTTATGCTCATGGCAGTACACCGTTTTATGCTCCGCACCGTGATACTCGAAGGTTCTGCGCACGTCCGGCACCAGCGCGCAGAAAAGAATATACGCGATCAGAATGATGATTCTCACGATGCCGCTGAGCAGGTTAATCAGCCAGCTCATGCTCGCGTCGGGCCAGAAGCCTTTCAGAAATTTACCGAACACCTCCGGCAGCATGAAAAACAGGCCGATGGACAGCGCTACCGCCAGTATCACGGCTGTGCCCATCACAATTTTATCGATGCTCTTGCCAAGCGTTTTACTCAGCCATTTTTCAAACTTCGTCGGCTCCTCGTCCAGAATGCCCAGCATATTCGTGCTTTGCTGCAGCGTCGTCATGCCCATGACCATCATGGTAAACAGGCTTACGGCGCCGCGGATAAACGGCCACCCCAACCACGGATGCTTCTGTGCGGGGCTATGAGATTCTTCATGACGTACAACGATCGTATGGTCGGGTCTGCGCACCGCGATGGCGATGGCCTTGGGCCCTTTCATCATCACGCCTTCCATAACGGCCTGACCGCCGATATCCACGCGTTTGCAGACGCTCTTGTCTTCGATGTTCATGGTTGCGTTCCTTTCCGCCCCTCGGCGGGGCTCCCCCTGTGTTTTCGACAATCCATAGGGTTTTCCTGCCGGCTTGCGCCACAAACGGAAACCCCTTAAAACTCCATTTTCAGGCTTCGGCGAAACAGCCCGTCCAGCGTGGCGCGCAGCTCCGCTTTTTCATAGAGCACTTCATATACGGCGCGGCTGATGGGTAGTTCCACGCCGGTCTGCGCCTCCAAATCCATTAGCGCCTTGACCGTTGGGTACCCTTCGGCAAGTTCGCCATAAGGCTCCCCCGTTACCAGGCATTCCCCAAAGCGGCGGTTGTGGCTGTACGGTGAAAACACAGTCGCCTCATAATCGCCCAGGTGGCATAGGCCGTATGCGCTAAGCTCGTTTCCGCCAAGCGCCTTAATCAGCCTGGCCACCTCACGCGTGCCGCGGCTCATCAGCGCGCCTTTGAGCGTGCTTAAGCCCAACCCATCCAGTATCCCGGCGGCAATGCCCACCACGTTTTTAGCGGCCGCGCCAACCTCGTTGCCAATCAGGTCGCGCCCGTAATAAAAGCGGATCAAATCTCCGGAAAACGCGCCGATCAGTTCAGCTTTCAGGGTTTCATCGGCACTGTCGATCACCATGCAGTTGGGCACACCGCGCATAAACTCCTGCACATGCCCGGGCCCAAGCCATACGGCGACGGGTTGGGACGGTCCCAGCTCATCCGCGACCACCTGAGTCAGGCGTTCTCCGGTATCGATTTCCAGCCCTTTCATACATAAAACCAACGGTTTCCCGCTGAGCGTGCTTGTGTTTTCCCGAAGCATCGCCCGTAAACCCTGAGTGTTAACGGAGATTAAAAAAATATCCGTTTCACCATTCGGTTCGCCGCAAAGCGTTACCGTGTCTGGCAGGGTCACAAGCCCGTTGCTTCGGGTTTCCCGGAGAGCACGCATGTGGGCGGAACTCTCGCGCCCGTACAGGCGTGCCGTAAACCCAAGTTTGTCCGCGTACCAGGCGAGGAAGGAGCCCCACCGGCCACAGCCGATTACCGTTACCCGCATCTTCGTACCTCCCGCAACATTCATCATAACACGGCAGGGGCTCCTCTGCAAGCCAGTTCAAGTCAGAGGGCTTTGGGCCTGCGATAAAATGAATTGACCTTGATAACGGAATATTGTATGATTATTGTAGTAAAATTCAATAAGCGGAGGAAAAAGCGATGCTTGCGGACGGAAAAATCTGGGTTGCCACAAGCGAGGGAACCCCCCTGTACCTGCTGCCTGGGATGGCTAACCGCCACGGCCTCATTGCCGGCGCTACCGGCACCGGAAAAACGGTTACCCTGAAAGTGCTTGCGGAAGGGTTTTCAGCAATGGGCGTGCCCGTATTTTTGGGCGACGTTAAAGGCGACCTGAGCGGTATGGTGCTCATGGGCGAAAACACGGATAAAATGGCCGAACGTCTGGGTGCGGCGGGCGTGAGCCAGTTTCAGTTTACAACGTTTCCCACCGAGTTTTGGGATGTATACGGTACGGAAGGGCACCCTGTGCGCACCACCGTAAGCGAAATGGGGCCGCTGTTGCTGGCGAGGATGCTCAACCTGAATGAAACGCAGGCGGGCGTGCTCAGCATCCTTTTCCGGGTGGCCGACGACGAACACATGCTACTGTTGGACATCAAGGATATTAAGGCCATGCTCGCCTATGTGGGCGAAAATGCCGACCGCTATACACTGAACTATGGCAACGTCAGCAAGGCAACCGTGGGCGCCATACAGCGCGCTGTGGCCGTGCTGGAGGATCAGGGCGGGGATCGCTTCTTTGGCGAGCCCGCCCTCAACATCTCCGATTGGATCCAGACGGACGAGGACGGGCGTGGAGTAATCAACGTGCTGGCGTGCGACAAACTGTTTTTAAACCCGCTGATGTACTCCACATTCCTTTTATGGATGCTTTCCGAACTGTACGAAACGCTGCCTGAGCAGGGGGATTCGGACAAGCCCCGCGCCGTGTTCTTTTTTGACGAAGCTCACCTGCTGTTTAGCGACAGTCCCAAGCAATTGGTCGACAAGGTGGAGCAGGTAGTGCGCCTGATTCGCAGCAAGGGCGTGGGCGTGTACTTTATTACACACAACCCCGCCGACATCCCCATGAACATTCTGGGCCAATTGGGCAACCGCGTCCAGCACGCGCTGCGTGCCTATACGCCGCTGGATCAAAAGGCCGTAAAGGTAGCCGCGCAGACCTTCCGCCCCAACCCGGACTTGAATGTAGAGGAAGCTGTGACCCAGCTGCAAACAGGCGAGGCTTTGGTGTCCTTTTTGGATGAAACCGGCGCGCCGGGCATGGTACGCCGCGCAACCGTACTGCCGCCACAGAGCCACATCGGCACCATCAGCGAGGACCTTCGCAAGACTTTCCGGGAAACCGGCCGTTTCGCGGGCGTATACGATACGCCTGTGGATCGGGAAAGCGCCTATGAGTATTTGGCAACCACGATGAACCTGGGCCGCACAGCAGCGCCCGCCATGCCTGTTACGCCTGCCGCGCCCGCTATGCCTATTGCGCCCGTTATGCCCGCTTCACCTGTTTCACCCGCCATAACAGAGCCGGAAGCTCCGTCGGTGCTCTTCCAAGTGTTCGACCCCGCCACCAACCGTTATGTATCCAAGGCAATTCCCACCATGAGCCAGCCGTCCGCCGCCGTACCGGTACAACCGCAGGCGACGCTGCAGACCGTGTTGGTGCAGGATCCTGCGACTGGCCAATATGTGCAACGTCAGATCGCTATGGTTGCGGATCCGGTAACCGGCCAGTTAACGCCGGTCGCAGCCGAAACGCGTACAGGTACCGCCATTGAAACGCAGGCCGCGCAGTTAAACCAGGAAAAGGACGCCGAGAAAGCCGCGAAGGATGCCCTTGCCGAAGAACGCCGAAAGCAGGCTGATGCTCTGCGCGACGAACGCGCTCAACGCGCGCGCCGTAACGACAGCGTGCTGGGCCGCATTGAGAATACCACCCTGAATACCGTCACGCGCACAGTCGTAAGCCAGCTCACACGCGGACTGCTTGGCAGCCTGACCGGCAAACGTTAATCGGTATTTCAAACGGGCCGGAGCCATTGGCTCCGGCCCGTTTGTCTGTATTTCTCACGGCTGATCCGAAGTGGCGCCTTCCTTAATTCCCAGCACGCCGCTTACGCTTCGGGGGCTGCTTTTCGAGCCGAACTTGCCGGTACGGTTAATCTGTTTACCCATAAAAAGCATCGCGGCAGTCTGCCCGCCATCCAGGTTGAGGGCTTCCGTTACCCCGACCTCCAGCATTCTCTGGGCGATCCGCTTGAGCCCGCAGCCGGCGCTTTCATCGCTTCGGCCTTCCACAACGATGCCGAAATAATGGTAAGGCGTAATCATGCCGATGGCACAGCGGGGTTCGTGGTCGGCGTAGCCCTTTTGCAGACGCGAATCCATTACGCCGTCCCGTATCAGGATAGGGCCGAAGCTCACCACATCCAGCGCGCCCATCCCTAAAAACTGTTCGCCCGTATATTCCCGCGAGCCAAAGGTTTCCAGCGACCCATCCGGAAAAATCGCCAGCGCATCCAGCGTGGGAAACGGATTACCGCCCCCGCGGTAAACATTGTCATACAACAGCTTGCCGCCGCGGATAATGACGCCTGTTTTCCGTCTTCTGCTGCCGACACGATCCCCGAAAAAATCGTCCGTCTGTGCGTAAATCAGCCCGTTTTCCTTGGCGATAGTATCCGGCTTTTTCAGATGTTTCTGAGGCCGTATCTGCGAGCATAACACACAGGAAAGCGGAGCTTCCGAAGTGCACTGCAGGTCGGCCTCATACCAAACCAGCGGGATTTTTGCATCCTCCCTGCGGTAGATTTCCACGCGTAGGGTATCGCTTTGGTAGAGCCAATGGCCATCCGCTTCGTTTTCCACAATCGTCGGCGATGCCGTTTCGGCTTGCGCGTCGTATGGACACGCGGATGCGAACATCAGCGCGGTCAGTAGCGCGCACAGTACTCGCGCGCCGAAACGCCTCATGGTTTAGCGCCCCGCTT
>JADGQP010000006.1 GCA_017881705.1 Christensenellaceae bacterium | reverse complement strand
TTCACGCGGGGCTGCAGGCCGCCGTGGAACACCTGCTTGCAGAAACCGCCCAGCTTACCGAACGCCGTGCGCAGGCCGACGCCTTGGAGGCGCGGGCACGGGCGCTGGCCGAAAGCTACGAGGGTAAACGCCAGGAAACGCAAACGCTGGCGCAGGGCGCGCGCGCAGATGAAACGCGCCTGAAAACCTTGCAGGAGCTGCAGGAAGGGTATGAAGGCTATCAGTACCCCGTAAAACAGGCCGTGACCTACGCACGCCAGCAAGGGCTAAACGGCGTGCGCGATGTGGTGGCGATGCTGTTAAGCGTTCCGCAGCCCTACGAAACGGCGCTGGACATGGCGCTGGGCGCGGCGACGCAGAACATCGTAACCGATACCGAGCAGGACGCGAAAACGCTGATCGAATATCTTCGGGAAAACCGGCTGGGCCGAGCGACCTTTTTACCGGTTTCCGCCATGCAGGGGCGCACGCTTTCGCCCGCGGAGCGCCGCATGCTTTCCATGGACGGCTGCATCGGGGTCGCCAGTGAGCTTTGCGGGTTTGAGGAACGCTACCGGCCCGTGATGGAGAACCTGCTTGGGCGCACCGTGATCGCCCGCGATCTGGACTGCGGCATCCGCATCATGCGCGAAGGCGGCCACGCTTTCCGGCTGGTTACGCTTGAGGGCGACGTGATGCACTCCGGCGGCGGCATGACGGGCGGCAGCATCCGCCAAAAGGCACAAAACCTGCTGGGGCGCGAGCGTGAAATTCGAGAACTCGCCGCATTGCTCGCCGAGAAAAACGATGCGCTTGCCGCGGCGACGCAGGCGCTTGCCGCACTGGATGCCGAACGCGCGGAGGTTCGGGATCTGCGCACGGCCGCGCGGGAAGCCCTGCAGCAGCAGGAAATTGCTGTGGCCAGGGATACCGAGCGCCGCAAGAGCGCCGAAAACGAACTGGCGGAACATACCGCCAATGTGGAAAGCACCGACCAGGCTATCGCGCAGTTAAGCGAAAGCATGGCGCAGTTGGAAGCGGAACTGGCGCGTACCGAGGAGCAAACCGGCCGCGAACAGCTGGATGCCGCCGCGATGAGCGAAAAAAGCGCGCAGCTGGACGCGGAACTAAACCGTACGCGCCGCGCCCGCGAGGCCGCGCAGGAAGCGCACACGCAGGCCCTGCTGGCTTTGCAGGAAGCGCAGCATACCTTTGACCGTCTGCATCGGGATAAGCGCCGCCTGCTTGGCGACAGCGAAACATGCCAAAAAGAGCTGACCGTTATCGCCGCCAAGCGTGAAAAAGCGCAAAGCGACGTTGAAAACGCGGCGCACGAATGGGAAACGGCCACGCAGGCTGTGGCCGCCGCCGAAGCGACGGTTACGCAAGCCAGGGCGAACGTAGACGCTGCGGAAGCCGAGCTTGAGGAAGCCCAAAAGGGCCTTCGGGACGCGCAGGCCGAAACGGACGCCGCGCGTGGCTTAATGGAAAAAACCACCGAGCGTCTGCACCGGCAGGAAATGAGCCTGAGCCGTATTGAAAGCGAGCAAAAGGCGATGAACGACCGCCTGTGGGACACCTACGAACTTACGTATGCAGGGGCGCGGGACGCCTACGCAGAATATGTGCTGTTGAAGCGGCATGAAGCGGACGGTGCGCCCGCGGATGCACCCGGTGACGAGCCTGCCCCCGACGCGCAGGCCGCAGAGGCGCCCGAGCTGCCCGCGGACTTCGACGAGCCCGCATCCGACACGCAGGCGCAGGAGATCCGCGAACGGATTCGGCAAATGGGCAGCGTCAACGTGGGCGCGATTGAGGAATACGCCAGGCTCCGCGAGCGCGTTACCGAGCTGGTAAGCCAGCGCGACGACGTGGAACACGCCAAGCAGGATCTGCAGACCCTGATCGCCGAGCTGCTCAAGCATATGCAAACGGTGTTTACCGAGCAGTTCGGGTATTTGCAGAAGTATTTTGAGGAAACGTTCGTGCGCCTGTTCGGCGGCGGGCGCGGCGAAATCCGCTTGGAGGACGTGGGCGACCCGCTCAACTGCGGCATCGAAATCATCGTGCAACCGCCGGGGAAAAAGCGCCAGCTTCTCAGCCTGTTTTCGGGCGGCGAGCGCGCGCTTACGGCCATCGCCATCCTGTTCGCAATGCTCAAGCTGCGCCCCACGCCGTTTTGCATACTGGACGAGATCGAGGCGGCGCTGGACGAAGCCAACATCAACTATTTCGCCGATTACTTAAAGGAATTTTCGCAAGGTACGCAATTTGTGGTGGTCACTCACCGCAAGGGCACCATGGAACGGTGCGACACGCTTTTCGGTGTAGCGATGGAGGAGCGCGGCGTAAGCTCCATGGTCAGCGTCAGCCTGAAGGATTATCAGTAACGGGCTTTCGGCGCGCCCAGCTACGGCACGCCAGCCACTCCCCTATGCATACCCGTTGAGGAGGCACCTATGGCCGACGGATTTTTTACCAAACTGCGCGAAGGGCTTTTTCGCAGCCGCCAAAACCTGGGCGGCATGTTGGACGACGCGGTAAACGAACACCGTGTGGTGGACGAGGATTTTTACGAGGGACTTACCGACGCGCTGATTCTTTCGGACATGGGCGCAGCGGGAGCCGAAGAGGCTGTGGCGCGTTTGAAAGAACGCGTAAAGGCTGAAAACGTAAAGGATACCGCGCGCTGCAAGGAACTGCTCAAGGAGATTCTCGTTTCCATCCTGGACGTGCCCAAGCAGCCGCTCAAATGGCCGATGGTAATCCTGGCGGTGGGCGTGAACGGCGTGGGTAAAACCACAACCATCGGCAAACTTGCCCTGCGCTTTCAAAGCCTTGGGCGTACTATTCTGCTTTGCGCGGCGGATACGTTTCGCGCGGCGGCGGCAGAACAGCTGGCCATTTGGGCGGAACGAGCCCGCGTGCCGCTGATTCGCCACCAGGAGGGCGCCGACCCCGCGGGCGTAGTGTTCGACGCGGTGCAGGCCGCCAAGGCGCGCAAGACCGATCTGCTGATTGTGGATACGGCCGGCCGCCTGCACAATAAGAAGAACCTGATGGACGAAATGGAGAAAATGCGCCGCGTGATCGACCGCGAATATCCCGAAGCCACGGTACGCTGCTTGCTAGTGGTGGACGCGACCACCGGCCAAAACGGGCTGCTGCAAGCGCGCGCTTTCAGCGAGGCAGCCGGCATCAACGGTGTGGTGCTCACCAAACTGGATGGCACAGCCAAAGGCGGCGTTATTTTTTCCATCGTGCGCGAGCTGCAAGTGCCGGTGATGTATGTGGGCGTCGGCGAAGGCATTGACGACCTGCAGGCTTTCGACGCCAAGGAGTTCGTTTCCGCGCTGCTGGACTGACAGACCTCTGTTGCTCACCCAATCACCCTGCAACCCTGCAAGGAGGGAAAGAAATGACTGTCGCTCCGTATGTATTTAAAAGTCGGGCCATGCGTGCCTTGAAGGGCAACTGGCAAACCGCCCTGCTGGTTAGTTTTTGTGCGTCGCTGCCGGCAACGGTGGTGCAGCTTTTACAATCCACGCGCCTGCCTAACCTTGCGATGCTGACCACTTACGATGCGATGGACGCGGCCGTACGCGCCATCACGCCCGAAACATGGTTTACTCTCGGTCTGGCCGGAGGCATCGCGCTTTTGCTCACTCCCGCGTTGGCCGTTGGCCGTAATTCCTATTTTATCCGCCGTATTCGCGGGGAAGAGCCCGGGTTTTTAGGCCTTTTCGCCCGTATGAGGAGCTTTGGCAAAGCGCTGCTCTTATACCTGGTCATGGCCGTCAAGGTCGCGCTTTGGTCGCTGCTCCTGTTCGTGCCCGGCATCATCGCCATGCTGCGTTACTCCATGGCGCCTTATTATCTGGCTGAACATCCCGAGATCAGCGTATGGGAAGCGATTCGCCTTAGCAAACAGGCGATGAAAACCCAAAAGCTCAACTATCTGATTTTGTATCTGAGCTTCGTGGGGTGGCTGTTGGCGGCGTTACTCAGCGAAATGCTGCTGGATGGCATCAGTGTCATCCTTGGGCTGGTGGCTTCGCAGTTCATCCAGCTGTACATGGTCACCTACTTAAACGCCGCCTGCGCGGTCTTTTACCTGGCGGTTTCCTCGCCGGACGGCATCCGCGGCGCACAGTCGGACGCCAACGCCTGGCTGCGTTCCATCGGCGCCCTCCCAAACAACGGCTCCGACGAAAGCGGTAAGAACGACGATTCGTCCGACCCTTCGTAAGCCACTCGCGAACGGCATTCCCTTCGGAGGCGAGCACCCGATGAAATGGTTTGGCAGCAGACTCGAAAAAAACAACCACCCCGCCAACGCCTACCCAACCCTTGCTACAGCTCGGCTAATATTGCGTATGTTCGAGCCTGCCGACGCGGCGGACGTATACGCCTACGCCCAAAACCCAGCCGTAGGCCCCGCGGCGGGCTGGACGCCCCACCGCAGCCTCACAGAGAGCCAACTGGTGGTACGCCGCTTTATCAGCCACGGGGATGTATGGGCGATTGTGGAGCGGAAAACAGGCAAGTTAATCGGCTCCATCGGCCTGAGCGCGGACGATAAGCGTGAGGTGGATAACGCGCGCACGCTGGGGTACGCTTTGGGAGAACCCCATTGGGGCCTGGGCTACGCTACCGAAGCCGCGCGCGCGGTGCTCCATTTTACCTTCGTGAAGTTAAACTGCCCCGTTCTATCCGTATACCACTATCCGGGCAACGCACGCAGCCGACGCGTGATCGAACGGCTGGGGTTCACCCGGGAAGGCACGCTGCGTTTATCCTGCACGCTTGCAAACGGCTCACTTTCCGACGAGGTTTGCTATAGCCTCACGCGGGAGGAATACCTCGCGGCTCTGCCGAAAGCGGGAAACCCAACCGAAAACTTTGAAAACCGTGAAAGGGGGCGCGCTGATGCCGCCGCTGAAAGTTTATAGCGCCGATCTGCCCTACAGCTACGCCCCCGGGGTTTTCCCCAGCCTGTCGCTGATGGCTGCCGCGCCGCAACGCGCCACACGCCTGCTGCTAAGCGAAAACGCCTGCGGCGAGGGCGTGGATAAGCTGCGCGCGCTGTGCCGAGAGCACGGCGTACGCGAGGAGATCGCGGATAAGGCGCTCGCCCGCATCAGCGGCAAGCAAAATTGCTATGCCGCCGTCGTGTTTCAAAAATGGCAGGCCGAACTGGCGCAGGACAAGGCGCACATCGTACTGCATCACCCGATGGACGAGGGCAACCTGGGCACCATCCAGCGTACGATGCTGGGCCTTGGTCTGCCTGATATCGCCGTAATTCGCCCCGCGGCCGACCCATTCGACCCGCGCGTGGTGCGCGCGTCAATGGGCGCGGTTTTCAGTCTCCGGCTTAAGCAATACGATGATTTTGCCGCCTATC
>JADGQP010000051.1 GCA_017881705.1 Christensenellaceae bacterium | reverse complement strand
TCGTGGCCACCACCGGTAAAACCTCGCGCGAGGTGTATGAACTGCGCGAAAAGCATCAACAGGGACACTCGCACGATTTTCTTACCGTCGGCTCCATGGGGCACGCGGGCATGATCGCGCTGGGTATGGCTAAAGCGAAGCCCAACCGCTTTTTTTGGTGCCTGGACGGGGACGGCTCGGCCCTAATGCACCTGGGCGCGCTGGCGGTGGAGGCGCAGCAGGGCTGCCGAAACCTCCTGCATGTGGTGCTCAACAACGGCGCGCACGAAAGTGTGGGGGGCATGCCTGTGGCGGGCGGTGGCCTGCGGTTTTCGCCGATGGCGCGGGAACTGGGTTTTCAAACGTTTACAGCAGGCAGCGAGGCGGAACTTCGTGGCGTGTTGCCCAAGGCGTGGGAGGCTGCGAAAGGCGGCCCGTGCCTGTTAGAAATTTTTATTAAGCAGGGCTCGCGCGCCGACCTGGGGCGGCCTGAACAAACACCGCGGCAGAACCTGCGGGAAATGGCGGCCGCTCTGCGCGGAGAGGCAAAACGGTGAAAGCGCTGATACTCAACTCCGGCATGGGGCGGCGCATGGGCGAACTGACCCGCGAAAAACCCAAAGGCATGGTGGAGATTGGCGAAGGGTATACGATCATCAGCCGGTTGCTTACACAGCTGGCCAACGCCGGTCTGCGGGACGCGGTCATCACCACCGGCCCGTTCGCGCAGCGTCTGCGTGATTACGTGGCAGGTTTGGAGCTGCCAATGTCCGTTTCGTACGCGCACAACCCCGAGTACGAAACCACCAACTACATCGTAAGCATCCTCAAAGCTGCGCCGCTGCTAGTGGGCGACGACGTGCTGCTTTTTCACGGCGATCTGGTGCTGGAAAACAGCGTGCTGGCGGATCTGATGACAGCGCAAACCAGCGTGATGGCCGTGGACGCGTCGCTGCCTCTGCCTAAAAAGGATTTTAAGGCGAAAATCGCGCGGGGGCGCATCGTCGCGGTGGGCGTAGAGCTGTTTGGGGACGACTGCGTAGCCTGCCAACCGGCCTATCGCTTACGGGCGGAGGATTTTACGCGTTGGTACGCGGCCATGGAAACGCTGGTGCGCCGGGGCGAAACCGGCGTATACGCCGAAAATGCCTTTAACGAGCTCCATGGAGAACTCGCGCTGTACCCGATGGAGCTTCACGGCCGCCTGTGCGCGGAGATTGACGATCCGGACGACCTGGCGGCGGTCGGCGCGCGGTTCAGGCAGACGCTGCGGGGCGAGCGGGATAACCGCGCCCTGCCTTTGAAAGGACGGAACAATCCATGAAAACCGTCTACATGTGCTTCAGCACCGATATCCTGCACAGCGGCCATATTGATATTATACAGCGCGCGGCAAAACTGGGGGAACTCACCCTCGGCGTACTGACCGACGAGGCGATCGCCAACTACAAGCGATATCCGCTGATACCGCTTGCCGAGCGTATCCGCCTGTTTGAAAGCATCAACGGCGTAAAACGCGTGGTGGTGCAAAAAACACTGAGCTACCGGGATATCCTTACGGAGCTGAAACCGGATATCGTCGTGCACGGAGACGATTGGAAATCCGGCGTACAGGCCGGCGTGCGTGCGGAAGTGATCCAGCAGCTTCAAACTTACGGCGGGGAACTCGTTGAGTTTCCCTACACCCACAGCGCCATGGAGGATGCGCTCTCCGCGCCGGATTCCAGGCTGAACATGCCGGAGTTCCGCCGCGGCAGGCTCAAGCGGCTGCTGCAGATCAAGCCCTGCCTGAGCGTGATGGAAGTACACAACGGCCTGACTGGCTTGATTGTGGAAAAGGCAACGGTGAATGTGCCGGGCGGCGTGCGCGGTTTCGACGCCATGTGGATCAGCAGCCTGTGCGATTCCACCGCCAAGGGCAAGCCCGATATCGAACTGGTGGATTGGACCAGCCGCATCCAGACGGTGGAAGAAATTATGGAGGTCACGACCAAGCCTCTGATTCTGGATGGGGACACGGGCGGGCAGACCGAGCACTTCGTTTATAACCTGCGCACGCTGGAACGGCTGGGCGTAAGCGCCGTGATCATCGAAGACAAGGTGGGGCTGAAACGCAACTCGCTGTTGGGCACGGAAGGGAAACAGACGCAGGACAGTGTGCGGGCGTTTTCGCAGAAGATCAGCGCGGGCAAGAAAGCCCAACGCAGCAAGGATTTTATGATTTTTGCGCGCTGCGAGAGCCTTATTTTGGAACAGGGCATGGATGATGCGCTGACCCGTTGCCGCGCTTATGCGTGCGCGGGCGCCGACGGCGTGATGATCCACAGCCGACGCAGCACCCCCGACGAGGTATATGAGTTTATGCGGCGCTTTCGGGAAACCAACCCCGCAACGCCGATCGTGGTGGTGCCGACTACCTATAACGCGGCCACCGAGGCGGAGCTGGCCGCGCATGGCGCAAACATCGTGATCCATGCCAACCATCTGCTGCGCAGCGCGTTTCCGGCGATGGTAAAAACGGCCGAGCAGACGCTTCAATACGGCCGGACGCTGGAGGCGGAGGAGCGGTGCATGACGCTTTCGCAAATTCTCTCGCTCATCCCGACAGAGGATTAAAACCCGCGGCTCACGGCCGCCAGGAGGACCTTATATGTTTTGGCCTGTTTGCCCTGTGGATGTCCGGCTGACCGACCCCAAAGGCGGGCAGAACGCTGTGCGCGCTTGGCTGGACAGCCCCCGCAGGCTGCTTACACTGGCGTCGCGTTCCCGCCTGGCAGCGCTCAACCTTGCGCCGTTTTTGACCGCCCTGCAGGGGGACGGGCACGCCGTGCAGCTGGTTACGGATATTCCCGTAAACCCGACGGTAGACGATGTGGCGGCGCTGCTAACCCGCCTGAGGCAGCAGCCGTTCGAACCCACGGCGATACTGGCGATCGGCGGGGGAAGCTGCATTGACCTTGGCAAGGCAGTATCGGCATTGTACCATGTGCTTGAAAAGCCCACACCTCAGGCGGTACGCGACGCCGTGAACCGAAAAGCATATGCCCAACCCCATCCCTGTGTGGAACTGATCGCTATGCCCACCACCGCCGGTACAGGTAGCGAGGTTACCCGCTGGGCGACGTTGTGGGATCCGCAGGAGAAGCGGAAACTTTCCATCGACCACGCACAGGTCTTTCCCCGGGGCGCGGCGATTGTGCCGGAGTGGACGGTGGAAATGCCCGCGGCGCTGACCCTTTCCACGGGGTTGGATGCGCTTTCCCATGCCATGGAAGCGTACTGGTCGGTCAGCCGAAACCCGCTCTCGCAGGAACTGGCGCTGCTGGCGGCGGCCAAGGTGCGCGACGCGCTGCCCTTGGCGCTGGCTGAGCCGGAAAACGAAGCCGCCAGACGGGAAATGTCGCTCGCATCGCTGCTGGCGGGGCTTGCTTTTTCGCAAACCCGTACCACCGCCTGCCACAGCATCAGCTATGCGCTGACGCTGCTTCACGGCATTCCGCACGGGTTTGCCGTTGCGCTCACGCTTGCGTCGGTTATGCGCCGAAACGCGAAAGCTGTGCCGGAGATGGACAGGCTTTTTGCTGTTTTTGATGAACGGGAAGGCTTTGAGGTTTGGCTGGAGGGTGTAACCCACGGCGTACAGCCGCTGTGTCTTTCCGCGTTCGGCGTTGCTGAACGTGACTTATCCGCAATCTGTGAGGCGGCTTTCACCCAGGGTCGCATGGACAACAACCCCGTAGCCTTTACACCCGCGGATGTGCTGGAAATTCTGAACGAAAACCTGTAATCCTGATACTTAATTTGTTGAATTGTTTTTTCAATCATTAAACCCCGCGGCTTTACCGGAAAGGCAAGGCGCAGATCTGCCGCGCCTGAACTTGTCAAAGAAGCCTCTTATAGGAGGTATCGGAGGGCCGCAGCCCTCTGATTGACGTCCGTATCGACCGGCTTTGCCGGGCGGGCGGGGAGTTTGCGGCTTTGATGCAAACATTACCCGATCTTCAAAAAAGTGGCGGAG
>JADGQP010000050.1 GCA_017881705.1 Christensenellaceae bacterium | reverse complement strand
GTTTACCGTTACGCGGCTTACGCTCAACGTGCCTATCCCTTTTCAATGGCAGCCGTTTCGTATGGCGCTCTCGTTTGCCGCGGCCTTCGCGCTGTTGTACGCGCTGCTGCTGCGCGGCCACCGCGCCGCGTATGACCCAACTCGGCTTTCCCACAAGCTGATCGTGATACTGCCGCTGGCGGGGCTGATGGTTTTTTCACTGTTGCTGGCACAATGGATTCAGCCGGAAACCCCGTTGTTTCGGGGCGTAACGGATGAGCAGGCCGCGGACAGCAAAGACGTGTACGCCGTGCTTTTGGAAACCCTGCGAAGCGGCCGTCTGGCGGTGGCGAAAACGCCGGACGCGGCGCTGGAAAGCCTGCAAAATCCCTACGACCAAAGCGAGCGCACGACGAAAGATGTGTCTTTCCCGTTTGACTACGCATACTCCGGCGGGCAGTTCTACATCTATTACGGCGTCGCGCCGATATTGACGGTTTACGCGCCCTACCGGCTGCTGACGGGTCTTGTGCCCGCATCCCGCGACGCGACGCTGCTGATGGCATGGTTTACTCTTGCGTTTGTCGGGTTTTCGGTATGCGGGCTGGCACGGCGGTACGCGAGGGGCGTAAGCGTGTGGATGCTGTCGCTTGCCTGTTTTTCGGCGGCGTTTGCTTCCGGCGCGCTGCTGTTGCTCTCCTCGGCGGATTTTTATTACCTGGCGGAACTGAGCTTCGTATGCTTCTGCGCGGGCAGCGTGGGCTTTGGGCTGCACGCGGCACAGCAGCCGAACCGGGGGTTTCGGGCCATGCAATATGCGCTGTCTGGCGTTTGTTTCGCGTTATGCGCCCTAAGCCGCCCGAGCGCCCTGCTGATGCTGGCGGCGTTCCTTGCGCCCCTGTACCTGTGCGAACTGGTGCGCAAGCGCGCCCGCGCGGCGGACGCGGCCGCCTTTTTGCTGCCGGCCGCGCTTGGGGTGGGGTTTCTGCTGTGGTATAATGCCGCGCGCTTCGGTTCGGCATTTGATTTTGGCACAGGCTACCAGCTGACCGTGACGGATATGCGCTGGCAGCGGGTAAGGGTTTCGGAATGGGGCGCGGCGCTGTACCATTACCTGCTGGAACCGCTCAACTGGATCAACCGCTTCCCCTACCTGTCCGTTACGTACCACGCGCTGCCCTCGGCGGGGCGGTACGCGTTTACACAGTCCAACTGCGGCATCCTGTCCGATCCCCTTACCTGGGCGCTGGCGCTTTTCCCGCTGGCCGTAGCGCGCGTACCCGCGCAAACGCCATTGCTCAGGCGGGAACGCGTATGGACGCCGCTCGCGCCGCTGCTGGTTTCGCTGCTGTTGATGCTTGTGTACTATGGCCTTGCGGGCGCGATTTTACGCTACACCTACGATTTTCGCATTTTCTATATCCTGGCCGGGGTGCTGACCGCCATGGGTGTTACGGTAAACGCGAACACGCCCGAACGTAAGGCGCTGGCCGTTTGCTGCGTGCTGCTGTGCGTGGCCTCGGTATGCCTGAACTTCGGAATGCTGTTTGACAACGAACGGGACAATATTTTGAAGGCTTCGCCGCAAATCTACTACGGCCTCCAGCGAATGTTCTTCCCATATTGATGCCGATGGTAACGGCGTTTGACGCAACCATGCCCTTGATGTATAATTTATTATCACGGCTGTGATACCGTGTAAGCGCTTATTTTCGCCGTGTTTACAGGCAGGTTGATACCTATCAACAGAGAGGGAACCCATGAAAATCGCCATTGCGTACGCAACCAAGACCGGCACCACCCGGGAGGCCGCGCAGAAGTTGGCTGAACTGCTTCAGGCACGGGGGTTTACCATACAGCTGTGCAACCTTGCCGATACAAAGCCGGACGCGGACGCCGACGCGGTTGCGCTGGGCGGAAGTATCCGCGCGGGTCACTGGCACACGCTGGCGGTTCAGTATGCCAAGCAAAACGAAGCAACGCTGCTAGGGAAACCTCTTGCGCTTTTTGCCTGCCGCTGCGGCAAGGAAGAGATGCGCCCCCTGCTGGCCGGGCAAATCGGGGAAAAGCTGGTTAGCCACGCCGTCTATGTGGATGGTTTCGGCGGTGTGATGGAACTGGCAAAGCAAAAAGGCTTTGAACGTTTTATCGTCAACATGATCCTCAAACACGACAAGAGCGGGAACGGAGCGGGCCCGGGCATACTGGATGAGAATATTCTCGCCTGCGCGGACGCGCTTACGCGGGGGCTTGCCGGATGACCCCTGTTTTACCCTTCACTATTCATGGCACAACCGTACATGGGAAACGGCTTGGCTCGGAGCTGGGCTTTCCCACGGCGAACCTTGCCTACCCGCCCGCGGAGGAACTACCTCCGGATGGCGTGTATGTCGCCGAGGCGCTGCTGGAGGGCAAGCGGTACGTGGCTATCCTCAACCAGGGGCGGCACCCTACCGCGCCGGGCGGCCAAGCGACCATAGAAAGCCATCTGGTGGGGTACGAAAGCGGCGATTTTTACGGGCGGGAGCTTACGCTGACTTACCTGCACTATCTGCGGCCGGAGATCCGTTTTCCTTCGCTTTCGGCACTCAAAGACCAACTGGCCGAGGATGAGCGCGCGGCGCTGAAGTGGGTGAAGGCCAACCGTCCCGAACTCGCGGACGCCGATGACGGGTTGGCGGGCAGGGCGTAAAAGCCCTTTCCGGCCTGCGAACCGGCATTTTTATGCTAAGGAGAGCCTATGGACTGCATCAACCCTATTGAAGCGCAGAGCGTCGCCTACCGTTACGAGGAGGACGCCCCTTTGGCCGTGGACCACGTAACGCTTTCCATTGCCCGGGGCGCGTTCGTTTCCGTGCTGGGGCACAACGGGTCGGGTAAAAGTACGCTTGCCAAGCTGATGAACGCGCTTTATCTGCCTTCGGAAGGGTGCGTGCTGGTGTGCGGGTTGGATACCGCCAAAGAGGAGCACCTGTGGGATGTGCGCAGGCACGCCGGTATGGTGTTCCAAAACCCGGACAACCAGATTGTGGCAACGGTGGTGCGGGAGGACGTGGCTTTTGGCCTGGAAAACCTGGGCGTACCCCAACCGGAAATGGTGCCGCGCATCGACGAGGCGCTGGAGGCTGTGAAGATGACCGAATACGCCGCTGCCGCGCCGCACATGCTTTCCGGCGGGCAGAAGCAGCGCGTTGCCGTCGCGGGCGTGCTGGCCATGCGGCCCGATGTGATGATTTTGGACGAAGCCACCGCCATGCTGGACCCTTCCGGCCGCGAGGAGGTTTTTTCCACGGTGCGAAAGCTCAACCGTGAAAAAGGCATTACCGTGGTGTGGATTACGCATTTTATGGAGGAAGCCGCGCTGAGCGACCGTGTAGTGGTGCTGCACCACGGCGCCATCGCCATGGACGGAGCGCCCCGCGAGGTTTTCTCCCACGTGGCGGAACTAAAAACGCTGGGGCTGGATGTGCCGCCGATGGCGGAGCTGGCCGGAATGCTTCGGGAAGACGGCCTCGCGTTACCCGCGGGCATCCTCACCGTGGACGATATGACGAAGGAGCTGAAGGCATGCCTATCCAGGTTGAACACCTGACCCATACCTACCTGCCCGGCAGCCCTTTTTCCGCCACGGCGATCCACGACCTGTGCCTGACCATTGAGGATGGCGAGTTCATCGGTGTTTTGGGGCACACAGGCTCTGGGAAAACCACCTTTGTGCAGCATTTGAACGGATTATTGAAGCCCACCGTAGGCCGCGTATTGGTAGACGGCACGGATATCACCCAAAAAGGCGTGAGCCTGCTGGATGTGCGCAAAAAGGTGGGCTTGGTGTTCCAGTACCCGGAATATCAGTTGTTTGAGGAAACCGTGGCCAAGGATGTGGCTTTCGGCCCCAAAAACATGGGGCTGTCCAAGGTAGAAATAGACGAGCGTGTGCGCTGGGCGCTTGTGCAGGTGGGGCTTGATGCCGCCCAAGTGGCGGACAGTTCCCCGTTTGAGCTTTCCGGCGGGCAGATGCGGCGGGTTGCCATCGCTGGCGTGTTGGCCATGAAGCCTAAAACCCTGATTTTGGACGAGCCTACCGCCGGGCTGGACCCGCGCGGACGTCGCTCAATTTTGGAAATGATTCGCCGCCTGCACGCCGAAACCCACATGACGGTAATCATGGTAAGCCACAGCATGGACGACATCGCCCCGCTGGCCACACGCTTGCTGGTAATGAACCGCGGGGAACTGGTGATGTCCGGCACTCCGCGCGAGGTGTTTCGCCACAGAAACGAGCTCAAGGCAATCGGCCTGGGCGTGCCGCAGGGCGCGGAGCTGTGCTGGCGTTTGCGCGAGGCGGGCGTTCCCATGCCGGACGGCCTGTACACCCTGCCCGAGGTGCGCGACGCTATTTTAGCACTGGCGGGCCTACGCCCCGCTACGGAAGCAGATGCCGTCCAGCCGAATGCCGCCCAATCGAGTGACGCCCAATCGAGAAACGATCAGGTGGATGCCGCCCAATCGAGTGCTGCTCAATCAAGTGCCGCCCAGTCGAGTGACGCGCAATCGAGCGCTGCCCAATCGAGTGAAGGCCCGGCGGACGCCGCCCGAAAGGGGGCGAACGCCTGATGCTTAAAGATATTACCCTGGGGCAGTATCTGCCCGGCAACACCGTGGTGCACCGGCTGGACCCGCGCACCAAAATACTGCTGACCACCGCGTATATCGTGCTGATCTTTCTGGTGACAAGCCCCCTATGGTACGTGGTGCCCGCGCTGTACGTGGCGCTTGCGGCGAGGCTGGCGGGGCTGTCGTTCGGGCAGATGTTAAAATCCGTTAAGCCGCTGCGTCTGCTGTTGATTCTTACGTTCGTGCTTAACCTTTTCTTTTCCGGCGGTACCACGGTATGGGTGAG
Source organism: Christensenellaceae bacterium (assembly GCA_017881705.1). Taxonomy (GTDB): domain Bacteria; phylum Bacillota; class Clostridia; order Christensenellales; family Aristaeellaceae; genus CAXXOK01. The sequence continues at coordinate 8,289 of JADGQP010000050.1, read as the reverse complement.
ATGGGGCATTGTGAACATCACGCGCGAAGGCGTGATGTTGGCTATCCATTTCAGCATGCGGCTGATTTTTCTGGTGGTAGGCACTTCCATCCTCACGCTTACCACCTCGCCCGTGGCGCTCAGCGACGGTATTGAAATTCTGCTTAAACCTTTAAAAGTATTCCACTTTCCCGCGCATGAGCTGGCTATGATGATGACGATCGCCCTGCGCTTCATCCCCACCCTGATTGAGGAAACCGACAAGATTATGAAGGCGCAGCAGGCGCGCGGCGCGGATTTTGAAAGCGGCAACCTCATCGCGCGCGCAAAGGCGATGGTGCCCCTGCTGGTGCCGCTGTTTGTAAGCGCGTTCCGGCGGGCAGGCGAGCTGGCCATGGCGATGGAGGCGCGCTGCTACCACGGCGGCGAGGGCCGCACGCGGCTGCGGGTGCTGCGCTTTACCGCGGACGACGCCAAGGCCATCCTGGTAACTGTGGCGGCGCTGGCGCTGGTGGTCGCGGGGCAAAAACTGCTGTAAACAACGCGCAGACCTGCTGCCTTTGGCAGACGGGCGAAAGATAAGGGAGAAGCTCATGGCAACGGAACCGTTACAACCAGCCAGCGATCCGGATGACGGCGAACCGTCCGGTTGGCCCAACCGCGACGGGCTGACCGCGCAAAACGGCGCCCGCCGCATCCTGCTTACCCTCAGTTACGACGGTACCGCCTATGCCGGCTGGCAGCGGCAGCTTAACGCCATAACGGTACAGCAGCGTTTGGAGGAAGCCCTGCGTGCGCTTACGGGCGAGCCGATTACCGTTATGGGCGCCAGCCGAACCGACGCGGGCGTGCACGCGCTGGGGCAGCGAGTGCATTTCGACACCGTCGGCCATATCGCGGCCGAGCGCTTCCCCTTTGCGCTCAACGCCTTCCTGCCGCCCGATATCCGCGTGCTGGAAGGGCGGGAAGTGAACGGGTGCTTCCACGCCCGTTTCGACTCGAAAGGCAAGCAATACGTTTACCGTATCCATAATGCCCGGCACGCAAGCGCCCTGTACCGAAACCTGAGCGCGCACGTGCCTGTTACACTCAACACGGCGGCGATGCGGCGGGCGCTGCCGACGATTCTGGGCACACACGATTTTGCGGCGTTACAGGCCAGCGGCGGCACCGCCAAATCCACCGTGCGTACCGTGTGGCTTACAAGGCTAACGAAAACCGGCGAGGAGCTTACCCTCACCATCGGCGGCAACGCGTTTTTATACAATATGGTGCGCATTATCGCGGGCACGCTGATAGAAATCGGCAAAGGCAAACTGCCGGAAGACATTTTTGAAGCCGCGCTGCGCACCGGCAACCGGCTGTTGTTGGGGCCTACCGCGCCCGCCTGCGGGCTTACGCTGGAACGGGTGTTTTACGCCTGGGACAAACCCGCTCAACCCCGCGCCTAGGCAGGTAAAAAAGGATTTTGCCACCGCACGGCGAATGTTCCAATGTCTGCCAAACGACAAATGCAAGCAGCCGTTTTTTTACGGCCGTTTCGGTGTATGTGTCGAACTTTGAGCAATAAAGGGGTTCATCATGGCGAGCATCAACGATCTGGCGATCGACCTTGGCACGTCCAACATATTGATATACATGAAGGGCAAGGGCATTATCCTGCGCGAGCCTACAGTGGTCGCCATCGACAGGGACACGCGCGAGGTGCTCTCCTTTGGTGAAGAAGCCCGCCGCACCATCGGCCGCACCCCCAGCAATATCCTGGCGCTGCGCCCCCTGCGCGAGGGCGTGATTTCGGATTACGAGCTGGTCAGCTTTATGCTCAAGGGGTTCGTGCTCAAGGCGGTGGGCAAGCATATGTTCGCGCGCCCGCGCGCCATCCTTTCCCTGCCCACGGGCGTAAATGAAATGGAGCGCCGTTCCATTATCACCACGATGTTTGACGCGGGCATGCGCCGTACCCAGCTGCTGGATCGCACCATCGCGGCGGCCATCGGCGCGGGGCTGCCCATCGACGAGGCGTATGGAACCATGATCGTAGATATCAGCGCGGGGGTCAGCGACGTGGCAGTGCTGTCGCTTGGCAAAGTGGTAGTGAGCGATTGCTCCAAGGTCGGCGGCGACAAAATGGACGACGCGATTATCCGCCACCTGCGCCGCAAGCACAACCTGCTCATCGGCGAGCGCACGGCGGAGGAGCTGAAAATCAACATCGGCTCGGCCATCCCCCGCAACGAGCCGCTGTACATGGAAGTGACCGGCCGCAACCTGATTACCGGCCTGCCCAAGACCATGCGCATCACCAGCGACGACGTGACCGAGGCGATCGACGAACCCTTGCAGCAGTTGATAGAGAGCATCCACGGCGTACTGGAACACACCCCCGCGGAGCTAGCGGCGGATATTTTTGAGTATGGCATATTACTCACCGGCGGCGGGGCGGATCTGTTCGGCTTATGCGAGGCGATTGCCGACGCGCTGAAGGTGCCCTGCTCCGTGGCGGAGGATCCGCAAACCAACGTGGTGATGGGCTGCGCCAAAGCATTGGAGAATTTGGCCGACTTGGGCAAGTTTTTGGACGACAACCGAAGAAGGCTCATCGGGCGGTAAGGCTTCGGATATTCTAAAATCGGTTTATCAAACGGGCTCGGACACGACATTAAACGCGCAATGGAACAGCGTTCCTTTGCGCGTTGTTATTTTATCCGTTATTCCACGGGCAATAACTTTTCAAAGCACACCGCTTCCGGCCTGCCGACGTATTTCCCGTACGGTTCCGTTTCGCGCCAGCCGCAGCGCAGATAAAAGGCCACAGCCCGCGCGTTGACGCGCCGCGTTTCGCACACAAGGCGCGTATAACCGCCCTGAGCAGCCAGCGCTTCCAGCGCGCGCAGCAGGGGCGCGCCCGCGCCGTGTTCCCGCGCGTATAAGCGCTTTACCTCGGCCGTGCCGCTGCCCAGCGAACGAATGCCGCCGCAGGCGACCGGCTGCCCGCCGCGGTAAGCGACCAAAAAAGCCGCGCCCGGCCCGCGCGCATCCTTATCATCAAAGGAGGCGCTGCCGTCGCAGCCGGTAACGGCCTGCAGGGCGGCGTTGAGTTCGCCCAGCAGCGCGGCCGCATCCGGGTGTGCGGGATCGCGCGGCACAAAGCGGAGCGGTTCCGTTAAGGAGCGCTCCGCTTCTTTTTCTTGGCTCATAATTTGCTTAGCTGATCCAGCGAAAGTTCAAAGCTGGGCACAAACTCGTGCATAAACTCCGATACTTCGGGCAGGTCGGAACGCCGGATGCTCTCCAGCACCGAAGCGCGGGCCTGTTCAAACTCCCGATTGCCCAGGTTTTGCTCCTCCACGCACTTGACATAGGCGCTAATGCGATCCGCGGCCTTCACGAGCTTCCACTCGTAGGCGGTTTCGTCCGGCAGGAGGTAGGCGCGGTAGGAAGCGCGCAAATCGCCGGGCAGCATCTCCAGAAGCTGCTGGTTGGCCATGGCCTCGATGCGTTTATACGCCCCTTTGATCTCGGGGTTTTTGTATTTCACAGGCGTGGGCAGGTCGCCGGTGATTACCTCGCCCACATCGTGATAAAGCGCAAGGCTCAGCACGGTTTCGGGGTTCACATCCCGCCCGTGGCGCTCTTTGGCGATCACCGCCAGCCCGTGGGCGATCAGCGCGCACTGCATACTGTGCTCCATATCGTTCTCGGGCACGGTATTGCGCATCAATCCCCAGCGGCGGATGAGTTTCAACCGGCTTAGGTAGGCGTAAAACGGGTTCATGGCTGCACCTCCCGTGGATTCAGTCGTTCGCGGCGCGGCGCACAGGCATTCGGGCGGGTTATACAGGACAATCCGCGAGGGATTTTGGGGGTAGTTAAACATTCCCTATTAAAGCGGGGATTCCTCCCGCTCACAAGGCTGCAGCACCAGCGCGGGAATCTCCGCCGCGTCGTCCGCCAGGTACATAGGGTGTTGGTTCAATAACAGTTCGCGTTCCCGAAAGCCCCAGGTAACCAGCATGCAATCCATGCCCGCGTTTTGCGCGGTTTGCGCGTCCACGTCGCTATCGCCCACATATAAGGTGCGCTCCGGGGTGGCCTTGAGCGCTTGAAGCGCCAGCGTAGGCATATCCGGCGCAGGCTTGCGCGGCACGGCGTCGCTGCCGCCCACAGCTATGGCGACGAGGCTGCCAAAATGCGCGGCCACCAGCGACTGTACGGCCGCGTCGTTTTTATTGGATACGACGCCCAGCTCAATACCGGCCTCCCTCAAAGCGGCCATGGCTTCCGGCACGCCTTCATAGGGGCGGGTGTTTTCGTTACAGTGGTTAGTATAATACTGCTTAAACTCGGCAAGCGCGGCTTCCATGTCCGGGTCGGCGGCTCCGCCAGGCAGCACGCGCTCGATGAGTTTGCGCACGCCGTTGCCCACGAGGGCGCGCACCTCGTCCGTACTGCGGGGAGGATGGCCGAACGCGCGCAGCGTATGGTTGACCGCCGCAGTTAAATCGTCCAGCGTGTTAAGCAGGGTCCCATCCAGGTCGAAAAGCACGGCGTCATATCGGTACATGGGCGCTTTCCGGCTCGCCGCTCACAGCAAGCCGTTTCTCCTCTCGTTTCATGTCGTTGAGTACCCGCAGCGTCAGCGGAACGGTCAACAGTATGGAGCAAAAGTCGGATACGGTTTGGGATATCTGCACACCCAGAAGCCCCATCGTCATGGGCAGCAGAAGCACCGCGGGCAGGAAGAACAGCCCCTGCCTGGAAACGGCCACCAGCGAGGCTTCGCGTGCCAGGCCTATGGTTTGCAGCATCATATTGCTGATCATCACAAACCCGCTCAACGGCAGCAGGATACATTGCAGCCGTATTGCCAGCGCGCCGATGCTCGTAACGTCGGGATAGCCTTTTAAAAACAGTTCCACAATCTGCGGGGCGAACAGCTCGCCGATGATGGAAGCCGCCAGCAAAACGAAGAAGGATACCCGCACCGAATACCAGAAGGCTTTGCGTACACGTTCAAAGCACTTAGCACCGTAATTGAAACCGCATATCGGCTGGAACCCCTGCCCGAACCCGATTACGACGGACACGGCGAAAAACATCACGCGGCCCACGATGCTCAGGGCAGCCACCGCCGGGTCGCCATAGGCGGCCGCCGAAAAATTGAGCGCGACCGTCGCAACGCTTGCCAGCCCCTGCCTAAGAAGCGAAGGCACGCCGCCGCGGAAAATTTCGGCGTACACCGCCGGTTTGAACGAGAGCCAACGGAAATGAATACGGATGGTACCGCCTCGAAGCGTGCCCAACCACAATAGGACAAAGCTCACGAATTGGCTGATGATGGTGGCCAGCGCCGCGCCGGCTACGCCCATGCCAAGCGTGAAAATAAAAAGCGGGTCCAGTCCCACGTTAAGCACCGCGCCGGACGCCAGCCCGATCATGGAGAAAAACGCGTTGCCCTGAAAACGCAGCTGGTTATTGAGCACGAGGCTGGAAAGCATCCAGGGCGTACCGATGAGGATGTAGCGTGCGTAATCCATGGCAAACGGCGCGATAGTTTCGGTGGAACCCAGCCAGCCGACCAGCGGATGAAGCAGCCATAGGCCAACGCCACCTAGCAGCACGCCTGCGAGAATCGAAGAAAAAAAGCCCGTGGTCGCCATGCGCTGCGCGCCTTGCTGATCCTTCGCCCCAAGCGCGCGGGAGATGAAGTTGCCGGAGCCTTGCCCGAACATGAACCCAACTGCCTGCATAATCGTCATCAGCGGCAGGCACACGCCTACGGCGGCGGTGGCGCTGGGGTTGCCGATTAACCCGACGAAATAGGTATCGACGATGTTATATAAAGCGGAAACCAGCATGCTGACGATGGTCGGCGCCGAAAGCGTGGCTAACAGCCGCGGAATAGGCGTTTCCGTCATTTTGCGCAGCTTTGCTTCCGGCGTAAGCGCAAGAGCCATGAATACCTCCTTATGCCAGGCATAAGCCGACGTGTGAGTTGTAGCACAGCGGCGGATAAAAATCAAGCGCCTGCCGTGTGTGCTGCGTTTCACCTTTCTTTCACCATCTTCTAATGAAACTGTTATTGACGGCGGCCATGGAAACTATAATAATAGTAACGAACCACAGGATAAACCGCCCTGAATTTCGCGGTTAACACGCTTAGAAAGGCAAACGCCATGCAGCCAGCACTCGATTTACCGGCCTACCTTAACCTCGGCGCCGAAAACCTGATCTCCGACATTATGCGTTCCACGCTTCAAAATCCCAAAGAAACTTTATTTATAAGCAAATTCCACCGTCGCCAGGCGAAAATGGAAAAGCTGCGCGCGGCGCATGAGGCGGCGGGGCTGCACGTACCCATATTTCTGATCGCCAGCGTTACCAACGCGTGCAACCTATACTGCAAGGGCTGTTACGCGCGCGCCAACGGGCAATGCGGGGAGCCGAAGGGCGCGCTGATGACGCAACCGGAATGGAGCGGCATTTTTACGCAGGCCGAAACGCTCGGCATTCCCTTTATTCTGCTGGCGGGTGGGGAACCGTTTTTGCGGCGGGATGTGCTTCAGGCGGCGGCGGAACACCCGGGCGTGGTGTTTCCCATTTTTACCAACGGCACCGTGATGGACGAAGAAGCGCTACGTTTGCTGAACCGGCACCGGAACCTGGTGCCGGTGGTAAGCCTGGAAGGGAACGAACAAACCACGGATAACCGGCGCGGTCCGGGCGCCCATGCGCTGATTTGGCGTACGATCAACGAAATGGCGGCTAAAAAACTGCTGTTCGGTGCGTCCGTAACCGTTACCAAACAAAACCTGGCGGAGGTTACCGCGCCCGAATTTGTGCAAACGCTGTACCAAAAAGGCTGCCGGTTGCTGTTTTACATCGAGTACGTGCCCGTAAGCGCCGGAACGGAAACCCTCGCGCCGGGCGACGCGGAACGCGCGCGCATGGAAAGCACGCAAAACGCTCTGCGCGCGCAGTTCCCCGCCATGACGTTTCTGGCTTTTCCGGGGGACGAGAAGTATATGGGCGGCTGCCTGGCGGCCGGACGCGGGTTTTTCCATATCAACGCGTACGGCGGCGCGGAACCCTGCCCGTTCTCCCCCTATTCCGACACGAGCCTGAAGGATCACACGCTGGAGGAAGCCTTGCGCTCTCCCTTTTTTGAGCAGGTGCGAAGCCTGAACGCGCAGGACGACGGCCACGAGGGCGGCTGCGCGCTGTTTGCCAGAGAAGCGCAGGTACGCGGTTTGCTGTTCCCCGATCAGGCGCGATGCGGTACGTCCGCGTAAAATAAATCATCCGGTAAAGGGGCGGCCGCTGAGCCGCCCCTTTGCTTGTTTTGTACTGCTGGAACGGTGCAAAGCGGTAAAACTTAACCCAACATCCCATATGCGCCTGCGCGGAAAGGTCTTTTCTTTAACGGACACATAGGGTATACTTTCAAAAAGATACTGCCGTTCCTTTTGGGCGGCGGCAAAAACATTAACCGGAAAGAACGGGATTCGATGCAGCAATCTGTGGAACTTCAAAACATCCGTATCCGGGATGAATTTTGGAACGGAATTCTCCGCCTCATTCAGGACGCCGTGCTCCCCTACCAGTGGGAGGCGCTTAACGACCGCGTGCCCGACGCGGAACCCAGCCACGTGCTGCGCAATTTCCGTATCGCCGCGGGGCTGGAAAAAGGCGAGTTTAAGGGCATGGTTTTTCAGGACAGCGATCTGTACAAGTGGATTGAGGCCGCCAGCTACAGCCTGCTGCTCACGCCCGACCCTGCTGTGGACGCGCAGCTGGACGAAGCCGTGGCGCTCATCGGCCAGGCGCAATGGCCCGACGGTTATGTGAACACTTACTATACCCTCAAGGAACCCGGCAAGCGATGGACCAACCTGATGCACGGGCACGAGCTGTACTGCGCCGGGCACCTCATCGAGGCCAGCGTTGCGCATTACGGTGCCACCGGAAAAACGTCGCTGCTTGCCATCGCGTGCCGGCAGGCCGACCATATCGATTCGGTTTTTGGCCTGGAGCCCGGTAAGATCCATGGGTATCCGGGGCATCCGGAAATCGAGCTGGCGCTGCCCCGGCTGTACGACGCTACGAAAAACGAACGCTACCTGCTGCTTTCGCTGTATTTTATCCGTCAGCGCGGAACCCAGCCTTCCTATCTCGACTGGGAATGGGAGCGCAACGGACGTTGGAGTCTCTGGACGAACACCGTTGCCGAAAAGCCCTACCCATGCTATGGCGAGGTGGACACGCGCGAGTACGCCCAGTACCACAAGCCCCTCGCGGAGCAAACGAAGG